>NZ_JBEYJA010000022.1:0-120447 GCF_040703815.1 Streptomyces sp. NPDC006743
GGCGGGGGGGCGGCCGCGCCCCCCCCCCCCCCCCGCCCCTGCCCCCTGAGTCATGCGCGTCAGCGCAGGCGGCCCGCGCCCGCGCCGCGGCCGACCAGGGCCGGGACGGACCTCGGGGGGTCCACGTGCGTGCGCAGGACGGGCGTCCAGCCCGCGCCCGCCTGGAGGACCTCGGAGGGGACCTCGGCGTTGTGGACGGCGATCAGGTCGGTGCGCCTGCCGTTGACGTAGTTGTCGGCGGCGCTGACCGGCGCCTCCTTCCACTTCTTCAGGATCATGCCCGCGCCGGTCCCGGCCGGCAGGGTGAACGCGTTGTGCTCGGCGACGAGCTGCGACTCCATGCCGATGCCGTAGCTGTAGCCGTAACCGGGGCCCGCCACGAAGTGGTTGTCGTAGGAGTCGACCTGGCCGAAGCGGATCCGCGGGGCGCGCTCGACCAGGTTCGAGAACAGGTTGTGGTGGAAGGTGACCTTCAGGTGGCCGCGGTCGACGGCGGCGGTGGCGGCGCTGTCGCTGTTGCCGATCAGGATGGTCTTGTCGTGGTCGGTGAAGACGTTCCAGGACGCGGTGACGTAGTCCGCGCCCTTGACGATGTCCAGCTCGCCGTCGTGCTGTTCGTAGATCCGGCCGTAGTAGTGCGGCAGGGTGCTGTCGGGGTGGTCGCCGTCGGTGAAGGTGTCGTGGTCCATCCAGACGTGGGTGGAGCCATGGACGACGGCGCTGTCGTACTCGGAGTTCCAGTTGCCGTCGGCGGTGTCGGTCGGGTCCCACTGCGGGAAGCAGTCCAGCGGGCTCTCGAAGGTGAGGTTGCGGACGATGACGTCGTCGACGCCCTTGATCTGCAGGCTGGCGCCCTTGAAGCCGGCGTCCTCGCCGACGCCGATGATGGTGGTGCGGGCGGGGACGTAGGCCTTGATGAAGGCGTCCTGGCGCGCCTGCGAGGCGCGGCGCAGGCCCTCGGGGCTGTCGTCGGGCTCGGCGGAGAGGTCCTTGTCGCGGCCCCAGGTCTCGGGGGCGTACGTCTTCAGGTAGGTGTCGAAGTCGTAGCCGGGCACGGCGAAGGAGTCGCAGCCCGGGCCGTCCGCGTCGATGGTCCCCTTGACCTTGATGATCTTCGGGGCGTCCCCGCCGGCGGCGAGGGCGGCCTTGAAGGCGTCCCAGGTGGTGACGGTGTAGACGTGCGCGGCGTCGGCCCGCGCGCCGCCGGTGGTGCCGGTTCCGTAGGCGCCCCAGCCGTCCTCGGCGGCCAGCACCTGGCGGGCGGGGTCGGTGTGCCGGGGGCAGGGCCGGGCGGAGGCGGTGGCGGTGGTGGCCGCCAGCACCACGGCCGTGCAGCCCGCGGCCACCGCGGCCATCCGGCGGACGCGGGCCGCGGACCTCCCGCTGCCGCGCCCCACGTTACTGACGTGATCATGACATCTCGGGGTACGCACTGTGCGGTTCTCCTCGTTTACGGGGCCGAAGCCGGCCAGGTGATCCAGGACGGGGGGATCTCGTCGTGCAGGCGGACGACGTCGTGCGGCGCGAGCACACGGGTGCGCAGCAGCTCCCGCGCGACCAGCCGTGCCACGGCGACGGCGCCCGGCGGGTTGAAGTGCGTGTTGTCCTGCTCGGTGGCGGTCCAGTTGAAGTACGTCTTGGTCCCCTCGGGGCCGAGCCGCTGCCACAGCGCGAGCGACAGCGCCTCGACGTCGAGCAGCGGCACGCCCTCCGCCGCGGCCAGCGCGCGCATCGCCGCCGGGTAGTCGCCGTGGGTGGGCACGGCGTCTCCGGCCGCGTCGAACCTGCGCCGCTCCACCGGCGTGGCGAGGACCGGACGGGCACCGCGGGCGCGGGCCCCCTCGACGTACAGGCGCAGGTGGTCCTGGTACGTCGTCCAGGGCTCGGTGTACCGGGCGGGGTCGTCCCGCTTCTCGTCGTTGTGCGCGAACTGGACGAGCAGGACGTCGTGCGGGCGGATCACGGAGAGGACGACCGCGAGCCGCCCCTCGTCGACGAAACTCTTCGAACTGCGCCCGTTCACGGCGTGGTCGGCGACGGTGACCCGGTGCCCCAGGAAGACCGGCAGGGCCATGCCCCAGCCGGTCTCGGGGGCCTCGTCGGCGTACTTCTGGGCGGCGGTGGAGTCACCGGCGATGTGGAGGGTGCGGGCCGGGTAGCGGCGGCCCGCGGCCCGCGCCGTGCCGGGCGCCGCGAGGGCGGCCGGCACGGCGGCGAGGGCCGCGGCGGTGAGCTGTCTGCGAGAGGGGCCGGCAAGGCCGGCGGGGCCGGTGAGGGACATGCCGCCGGTCAGCCCCTCTGCTGCTTCCACTCGGCCTGCGCCTTGTTCAGCTGGCCGGCCAGCGTGTCCAGGAACTGCTTCGCGGTCATCTTGCCGAGCAGCAGCTTCTGGAAGTTCGGCTCGTTGTCGGCCTTGGAGATGGTGTTCCAGTCGGGCAGGTAGTACGGCAGCTGCACGATCTTCGTGTTGCCGCCGTTGAGCGCCTCGGCCGCCAGCTTCGTCGGCTCGGACCGCTGGATCCAGGCGTCCTTGGCGGCCTCCGTGTTGGCGGGCACCTGTCCGGCGGCCTCGTTGAACTTGGAGTTCTCCGCGGCCGAGACGGCGAACTCGATGAACTTCCAGGCCGCGGTCTTGTTCTTGCCGGCCTTGAACAGGCTGAGTCCGTCCACCGGGTTGGACACCTGCACCCGGCTGCCGTCGGCCAGCGTCGGGTTGGGGATGCCGCGGAACTTGTCCTTGCCCAGCGCCTTGAGGTGGTCCTGGTAGGAGCCGAGGTTGTGGCTCAGCATGCCGATGGTGCCGCTGTCCCACTGGGCGACCATCTTGGTGAAGTCGTTGTTGACGTCGGCGGAGGGGGTGTCCTTCTTGTAGAGCGCGACGTACTTCTCCAGGGCGGCCACGTTCTTCGGGTCGTCGACGGTGGTCTTGTCGCCGTCCCAGAACGAGGTGATGCCGCTCTGCCCGTAGACCGCGTCCAGGGCCGGGGCGATGGCGCCCTCGCCGCCGCGGATGGTGAAGCCGAAGGCGTTCTTGCCCTTGTCGGTGAGCTTGTCCGCGGCCTGGTAGAACTTCGGCCAGCTGGTCGGGGCGTCCAGACCGGCCTTCTCGAACAGGTCCGTGCGGTACCACAGCGTCCCGTTGTTCACGGAGGTCGGCACCTGGTAGAGGGTCTCGCCGCCGCCCGCCGCCTTGCTGACGCCGAGCAGGTTCTGGCTGAGCTTCCCGTTCAGCGTGCTCTTCGCCAGCCGCCCGTCCAGCGGCTCAAGGGCGCCCTGGGCCGCCAGTTCGGCGAGCATGGCGGTGCCCACGCCGCCGACGTCGGGCAGTCCGCCGCCCTGGATCGCGGTGTCGTACTTGGACTGGGCGCTCGCCGCCGGGATGCCGACGTAGTTGACCTTGATGTCCGGGTACTTCTTCTCGAAGTCGGCGATGACCTGCTTCCAGATGTCGGTGCGCACACCGCCGTTGTTGTCCCAGAAGGTGATCTCGCCCTTGCCGGACCCCTCGGCCCCCTTGGCGCCGCCCGACCCGCTGCCGTCGTCGCCGCAGGCGGTGGCGGTGAGCGCGAGCGCGGAGCCCAGCGCGACGGCGAGGGCGGCGCGGCGCCTGCTTCTGTGGATGGTGGTCTTCACTGATCGGCTCTTCATGGATCGGCTCTCTTCTTCCGGATGCGACGAGAAATCGTGAAGCGGTGCGGAGCGGGAAGTCGTTGAGATCGGGAGACGGGTGCGATCGGGAGACAGACGAGGTCGGGAGATCGGTGAGGTCGGGCGTTCGTCGAGGTCGCGGGGGGTGTCTCACGGAGCGGTGACGCGGAACCGGGTGAAGCCGGCCGTCCCGGCGTGCCCCGGCCCGGCGGGCGCGCACGCGAACAGGCCGAGCAGGGCACCGACCCAGCGCCAGGGGGTGGCGGCGAAGACCTGGCCGGAGGGCCGCGGACCGTCGCCGAGGTCGTAGAAGAAGCGGCAGCGCGCCCCGGCGCCGATCTCGACGCGCAGCCCGGCCCGTCCGCCGGGTGCGGGGCACGCGGGGCCGGCGTCGCGTTCGCCGCCGCCGTCCCCTTCGGCGAACCGGTGCACCAGGCGGACCGTGCCGTCGCCCTCGCGGCGCAGCCCGATCCAGCAGTACGCGTCCCCGAGGACGGCCAGTCCCGCCCGCGCCCCCGGGCCGGTGCCGTCCAGGCGCAGTTCCGTCTCGACCGTGCAGGGCCGGCCCGGCAGCCGCTGGGTGAGGACATGGGGCAGGGTGCGCAGGTCGTCGGCACCCTGCGAGCGGACACAGGTCAGCCGCAGGCCGTCGCCCGAGTGGTGGGTGGCCCAGCCGTCGCGGGGGTTGGCGCTCCACTGCCACTGCCGGCCGTACCGGCCGCCGGGGAAGTCGTCGTCGGTGGCGGGCGCGGCGGGCGGCTGCGGCGGCAGGGCGGGTTTGCGGTGGACGGCGACGGGGGCGCCGTCGTCACCGATGACCGGCCAGCCGTCCCCGCCCTCCCAGCGCATCGGCTGGAGGTGGACGACCCTGCCGTACGCGCCGCGCTGCTGGAAGTGCAGGAACCAGTCCTCACCCTGCCGGGTGCGCACCCAGCCGCCCTGGTGGGGGCCGTTGACGCCGGTGTCCTTCTGCTCCAGGACGACCCGGTGCTCGTAGGGTCCGAAGAAGTCGCGCGCGCGGAAGGCGCCCTGCCAGCCGGTCCCCACTCCCCCGGCGGGGGCCAGGATCCAGAACCGGCCGTCGTGCCGGTACAGCTTGGGCCCTTCGAGGGTGAACCAGCCGGGGATCCGGTCGGCGTCGACGATCACCTTGCCCTCGTCGAGGAGTTCGGTGCCGTCGGGGTGCATGCGGTGGCCGGTGAGCCGGTTCTTGACGCCGGAGCGGGAGCGGGCCCAGGCGTGCACGAGATAGGCCTCGCCGGTCTCCTCGTCCCACAGCGGGCACGGGTCGATGAGTCCCTTGCCTGCCTTGACGAGGTGGGGGCGGGTCCAGGGGCCGCGGAAGGCGGGGGCGTTGATCTGGAAGATGCCGTGGTCGGGGTCGCCCCAGAAGATCCAGAAGCGGTCGTCGTGGTGGCGCAGGGCGGGCGCCCACACCCCCCGGTCGTGGCGGGGCAGGCGGAACTCGGCGTCCGGTTCGAGGCGTTCGAGGGCGTGCCCGACCAGGGTCCAGTTGACCAGGTCGCGGGAGTGCAGCAGCGGCAGGCCGGGGGCGCGGCCGAAGCTGGAGGCGGTGAGGTGGTAGTCGTCGCCGACGCGCAGCACGTCGGGGTCGGACCAGTCGGCGTCCAGGACGGGGTTCGCGTAGGTGCCGTCGCCGAGGTCGGCGCCGGGCAGGCTCATCGGGCCACCGCCTCGCGGGCCAGGGCCGCCGCCTCGTCGCGGCCGAGCCGGCCGTCGGCGACGACGGTGACGACGCGGCGTACGACGCTCTCGCCGGGGGCGACGGCCAGCCGTTCGGCGCAGGCCAGCGAGGAGCCGACGCCCGGGTAGTCGGCGGCCCGTACGAACCAGGGGTCGCGGCGGGTGGCGTCGGTGGCCCCGGCGAACACCAGGGTCCAGGTGCGCCCCGCCAGGGCCAGCCAGTCGGCGCGGGTGCCGTGCACCGCCGCCTCGCCGTCGGCCGCGCCGGTGAAGGCGTGCGCGGGCTCGTCCTCCTTGCGGGCGCGCCAGAAGAAACCGCCGTAGGCCGCGCCGGGGCGCCCGTTGGTGGCGGGGCTGCCGAGGGAGAGCGGGGCGCCGGTGACGTTGGTGAGGGAGAAGGAGAGGTCCAGGGTCCAGGCGGTGCCGGTGAGCGGGGCGGCGATGACGGTGCGGTGTTCCCTGAGCAGTTCACGGCCGACGGCCACCCAGCGCAGCTCCTCCTCGAAGCGGTCGCTCCCGCGCAGCGGGAACCCGGTGTGCCGCTGGGCGCCGTGGTTGTCCAGTTCGACCGGGCCCCGGTCGCGGACGAAGGTCCGGCCGCCCCAGAAGTTGTGCCCCTCGACGTCGGGGACGGCGACACCGACGCCGAGGTGGTGGAGGTGGTCGGCCGGGCTCAGTTCGGTGACGGCGGTGCCGGCCAGGGTGGTGACGGGGTGCAGGAAGGGGCGGGGGGCGAGCCGGCCGGGCAGTTCGGGCCGGGTGACGCAGCGGGCGACCGGGCGGCCCGCGACCCGCAGCACCGGGGAGTCGTTCGCTGTCATCCGCGGGTCATCTCCTTCGGCCGGGCCCAGGCGGCGCCGAGTTCGGAGTAGAGGGAGAGGGTGTCGGCCGCGGCCGCGACCAGTGCGTCGACGCCGGGCACGGTCCGCCGGTGCTCACCGGGGGGCGTCCGCCAGGCCGCGGCGGGCAGCGGCGCGGGGTCCGGGGCGGTGCGGACGGCTTCGACGAGCCGCATGAAGGCGCCCGTGGTGTCGGGCGGGACCAGCAGGTCCGTGCCGGAGGTGAGGTGCGCGAGCAGATTCTCCAGCAGGTCGGTGCGGCCGTGGTGGAACTCCTGCGGGCCGTGGCCCGCGCGTTGCAGCAGCACCCTGTCCTGCTTGTACCAGAAGGTGATCCGGCCGCTGGTGCCGTGCACCAGGACGTACGGCTCGCCGGGGTGTTCGGCGCACAGGGTGGCGGCGACGGTGAGCGGTGCGCGGGTGGTGGTGAGGCGGGCGCAGGAGGTGTCGTCGGACTCGATGGCGTTGGCCCGCCACAGCTCGGTCTCGATGCCGGTGACGTCCTGTGCGCGGGTGGTGCCGAGCAGGGCGAGGGCGGTGGCGGTGATGTGGGCGAGCGGGTTGGTGAGGACGCCGTCGACCACGTCGGTGCCGTTCAGGCGGCGCCTGCCGGCCCAGGGGGCGCGCCGGTAGTACGCCTCGTCGCGTGCCCAGGCTCCGGCGCCGCCCGCTCCGGTGACCTCTCCGATCGCGCCCTGGGCGATCAGTTCCCGGACGGCGGGCACGGCGTGCGAGCCCAGTGACTGGAAGCCGATCTGGCAGGCCACGCCGGCCCGTGCGATCCCGTCGGACAGGCGCCGGAACTCGGCCATCGACGGCGTGGGCGGCTTCTCCAGGAGGATGTGCACGCCCCGCTCGGCGGCGGTGAGCGCCAGGCCGGTGTGGGTGGGGATGGGGGTGCACAGGACGGCGACGCGCGCGCCGGTGGTGTCCAGCAGGGCGCCGAGGTCGGCGGACTGCGCGGGGCTGCCCAGTCCGGCGGGGATCTCGCCGGCGGTGAGCGGGGCCGGTTCGCAGATGCCCACCAGCCGGACGAGGCCCTTCCCCTGGAGGCGGCGGAGGTTGTCGAGGTGGGTGCGGCCGTGGCCGCGGGCCCCGGCGAGCACGACGGGGACGGGCAGGGACAGGGGTACCGGGGCGGGTGCGGTCGTCATCCCTTCACCGCCCCCGCGCTGAAGCCGGTGATCAGCCACTTCTGGATGAAGGCGAAGACGACGACCACCGGGACGGCGGCGATGATGCCGCCCGCGGCCAGGGCGCCTAGGTCGACGCTGTCCGCGCTCATCAGGGTGTTGAGGCCGACGGGGATGGTCTGCTTGCCCTGGTCGGACAGGAACATCAGGGCGAACAGGAAGTGGTTCCAGGCGTGCACGAAGGCGAAGGAGCCGACGGCGATCAGTCCGGGCCGCAGCAGCGGCAGGACGACGATCCGGAAGGCGGCGAACCGGTTGCAGCCGTCCACCCAGGCGGCCTCCTCCAGGGAGGGCGGCACGTTCCGGATGAAGCCGCTGATCAGGATCATCGACAGCGGCAGCTGGAAGACGGTCTCGGCGAGGATGACACTGCCCAGCGAGTTGATCATGGACAGCTTGGCGAAGATCTGGAAGAGCGGGACCAGCAGCAGCGCACCGGGGACGAACTGCGAGCACAGCAGCCCCAGCATGAACGCCCGCTTCATCCGGAAGTCGAACCGGGCGAGCGCGTAGCCGCCGGCCAGCGCCACCACCGTGGTGAGCACCAGCGTCGCCAGGCCGACCAGGACGCTGTTCTGGAAGTAGGTGCCGAAACTGCGCTCGGTCCACACCTTCTCGAAGTGGTCGAAGGTGACCGGCCAGGGCACCAGTGAGGTGGAGCCCGCCGGGCGCAGCGCGAACAGCAGGATCCAGTAGAACGGGATCAGGGTGAAGACCAGGTAGACCGACAGCGGCAGGTAGATGTGCCGGCGCGGTACCTCGTCCCAGGCGCGGCGCCGGCCGCGCGGGCGCTCGGGCGCAGGGGCCGCCCGTTCGGGCGCGGGGGCGATCTCGGTGATCACTTCTCGTCACCTCCGAACTTGCTCAGCCGCAGATAGACGATCGAGCAGAAGAGCAGGATCACGAACGCCACCGTGGTCAGGGCGGAGGCGTAGCCGAAGTTGTGGGCGTCCACGCTGGTGTTGGCGATGTAGAGCGGCAGCGTGGTGGTCTCGCCGGCCGGGCCGCCGCCGGTGAGGGTGTAGAGCAGGTCGACGTTGTTGAACTCCCACACCGCGCGCAGCAGCGTGGACAGGACGATGGCGTCCTTCAGATGGGGCAGGGTGATGTGCCAGAACTGCTTGAGGCGGCTCGCCCCGTCGACCTCGGCGGCCTCGTACAGGTCCTTGGAGACGGACTGGAGGTCGGCGAGGATGAGGATGGCGAAGAAGGGCACGCCCCGCCACAGGTCGGCGACGACCGCCGCCGGGAAGACGGTGGAGGTGTCCGACAGCCAGCTGGTGCCGTAGGAGCCGAGGCCCAGGTCGGCGAGGTAGCGGCTGATGCCGGTCTGGGAGTTGTAGAGCAGCACCCAGATCGCGGAGGTGAGGACCCCGGAGACGGCCCACGGGGAGAACACCAGCGCCCGGCCGAGCGAGCGGCCCACGAAGGTCTGGTTGACGATCAGGGCGAGGGCGAGTCCGAACAGGAGCTGGAGGCCGACCTCGACGACGACCCACTTGGCGCTGAAGGTCAGCGTGTCCCAGAACTGGGGGTCGTGGCGGAAGGCCTGGGTGAAGTTGTCGAGGCCGGCCCAGCCGTTGCGCCACGGTTTGGTGGGGTTGTAGTTGCGCAGGCTGTAGTAGAAGACGCTGAGCACCGGGTAGGCGATGAAGCCCAGCATGAGCAGGGCGGCGGGGGCGATCAGCAGGTAGGGCAGCCTGCGCGGCGTGGCGGAGGCACGGCGCCGCCGGGGTGGCGCGGGCGGTTTCGCCACGGCTGCGGCTTGGGCCATGACTGTTCTCCGTTCGCAGTGGGGCGGGTACAGCACGTGCGGGAAGCGCTTGCTATGGACACGTGATGGGGGGATCCGGGGGCTTCCCCGGTACGGCGCGGGTCAGCCCGCGTACGGGTCCGGGACGTTGCCCGGCCGGGCCAGGAACTCGAAGTCGCAGCCGGTGTCGGCCTGGGTGATCTGGTCGGCGTAGAGGGCGCCGTAGCCGCGTTCGTAGCGCGCGGGCGGCGGGGTCCACTCGGCCCGGCGGCGCGCCAGTTCCTCGTCGTCGACCTCCAGCCGCAGGGTGCGCGCCCGGACGTCGAGGGTGATCGCGTCGCCGGTGCGGACCAGGGCGAGCGGCCCGCCGACGTACGACTCGGGCGCCACGTGCAGCACGCACGCGCCGTAACTGGTGCCGCTCATCCGGGCGTCGGAGACGCGGACCATGTCCCGCACGCCCTGCTTGAGGAGGTGGCCGGGGATCGGGAGCATGCCGTACTCGGGCATGCCGGGGCCGCCCTGGGGGCCGGCGTTGCGCAGCACCAGCACGCTGTCGGCGGTGATGTGCAGCGACGGGTCGTCGATGGTGCGCTGCATGGTCCGGTAGTCGTCGAAGACGACGGCCGGGCCGGTGTGCCGCAGCAGGCGCGGTTCGGCGGCGATGTGCTTGATGACCGCGCCGTCGGGGCAGAGGTTGCCGCGCAGGACGGCCACCCCGCCCTCGGGCGCGACCGGGTTGTGGCGCGGCCGGATCACGTCGTCGTCGTGCACCCGGGCGCCGGCGAGCTGTTCGCGCAGGCTGTCGTGGGCGGCGGTGGGCCGGTCCAGGTGGAGCAGGTCGGGGATGCGGGAGAGGAAGCCGGGCAGGCCGCCCGCGAAGTGGAAGTCCTCCATGAGGTACTTCCGGCCGCCGGGACGGACGTCGGCGAGGACCGGCACCGTGCGGGCGATGCGGTCGAAGTCGTCGAGGGTGAGCTTCACCCCAGCCCGGCCGGCCATCGCGATCAGGTGGATGACCGCGTTGGTGGAGCCGCCGAGCCCGAGGACGGTGGTGACGGCGTCCTCGAAGGCCTCGCGGGTGAGGATGTCGCTCAGCCGGCGGTCCTTGTGGACGAGTCCGACGGCCGTCATCCCGGCCCTGGCCGCCATCCGGTCGTGACCGGAGTCCACCGCCGGGATGCTGGAGGCGCCGGGCACGGTCACGCCGAGCGCCTCGGCGGCGGCCGTGAGGGTGGAGGCGGTGCCCATGGTCATGCAGTGTCCGGGCGAACGGGCCAGGCCGCTCTCCAGTTCGGCCATCTCGCAGTCGCCGATGAGGCCGGCCCGCCGGTCGTCCCAGTACTTCCACATGTCGGTGCCCGAGCCGAGGACCTCGCCCCGCCAGTGGCCCGGCAGCATCGGCCCGGCGGGCACGAACACGGCGGGCAGGTCGACGCTGGCCGCGCCCATGAGCAGGGCGGGCGTGGACTTGTCGCAGCCGCCCATCAGCACGGCGCCGTCGACCGGGTAGGAGCGCAGCAGCTCCTCGGTCTCCATGGCGAGCAGGTTGCGGTAGAGCATCGGCGTCGGCTTCTGGAAGGTCTCGCTGAGGGTGGAGACCGGGAACTCCAGCGGGAAGCCGCCCGCCTGCCACACCCCGCGCTTGACGGCCTGGGCGCGCTCGCGCAGGTGGACGTGGCACGGGTTGATGTCGGACCAGGTGTTGAGGATCGCGATGACCGGCTTGCCCAGGTGCTCCTCGGGCAGGTAGCCGAGCTGGCGGGTGCGGGCGCGGTGGCTGAAGGAGCGCAGGCCGTCGGTGCCGTACCACTGGTGGCTGCGGAGGTCCTCGGGACGCTTGCGGGGCTCGCTCATATCGACCACCCGGCGGCGATGGCGGCGACCTCGGCGCGCCGGCTCTCGGGCAGCGGCTTGCTGGGCGGGCGCACGTCCCGGCGGCACAGGCCGAGCGAGGCGAGGGCCTCCTTGACCACGGTGACGTTGTCGGCGGAGCCGCCCGCGGCGCGCAGTTCCTCGAAGCGGCGGATCTGCTCCCACACCTTCATCGCGGCCGGGTAGTCGCCGGCCCGCAGCGCCTCCAGCATGTTCCGGGAGACGGCGGGGGCGACGTTGACCAGGCCGGAGGTGAAGCCGGTGGCCCCGGCGGAGAAGTAGGAGGGCGCGTACGGCTCGGCGAGGCCGGCCACCCAGACGAAGCGGTCCAGGCCCGCGTCCCGGGCGAACGCGGCGAAGCGGGCCGCGTCGGGGACGGCGTACTTGACGCCGACGACGTTGGGGCAGGCGTCGGCGAGTTCGGCGAGGCGGGCGCCCGGCAGCTGGGCGTTGCGCAGGTAGGGCACGACGCCCAGGTCGGGCACGGCCTCCGCGATGGCGCGGTGGTAGTCGACCCAGCCGCCCGGGGAGACGTAGGGGTGGACGGGCTGGTGGACCATGACCATCCGCGCGCCCAGTTCGCGGGCGTGCCGGGCGGAGGCGACGGCGGTGGGGATGTCGTGGCCGACGCCGACGAGGACGTTCGCCCGGTCCCGGCTCTCCTCGACGGTCAGTTCGGTGACCAGCCGGCGCTCCTCGGGCGTGAGGGCGTAGAACTCGCCGGTGTTGCCGCACGGGGTGAGGGTGGTGATGCCGCCGTCGAGCAGGCGGTGCAGCAGGGCCCGGTGGGTGTCGCGGTCGACGGAGCCGTCCTCGGCGAACGGGGTCACCGGGATCGCCACCACGTCGGCCAGGGCCGCCCGCTGGGTCTCGAAGGTCGCGCCGCTCATTTCCGGCCCTCCTCGGCGGGGCTGTCGGGGGCGTCCGGGGTGTCGAGGACCCCGGGGAAGGCCCGGTGCACGAAGGAGGCGATGTGGGAGTGCAGGGCGCGGGCCGCGCCGTCGGCGTCGCCGGCGAGGGCGAGCCGCAGGATCTCCCGGTGCTCGGCGGCCTCCCGCTCCCAGGAGGGGTCGGCGGACCAGGCCACGGCGGAGACCAGGGCGGCCTGGTCGCGGACCTCGTCGAGCATCCGCCCGAGCAGCGGGTTGCCGCAGGGCAGGTACAGGGCGCGGTGGAACTCGCGGTTGGCCAGCGAGCGTTCGGCGGTGTCCGTGGCCTCGTCGGCGCGCCGCAGGGCGTCCTGGGCGGCGTCGAGGGAGGCGGCGCGCCGGACCGAGCGCCGCAGCGCCTCCGGCTCCAGCAGGAGGCGTACGTCGTAGACCT
Source organism: Streptomyces sp. NPDC006743 (assembly GCF_040703815.1). Classification (NCBI taxonomy): domain Bacteria; kingdom Bacillati; phylum Actinomycetota; class Actinomycetes; order Kitasatosporales; family Streptomycetaceae; genus Streptomyces; species Streptomyces sp. NPDC006743. The sequence goes on from NZ_JBEYJA010000022.1 coordinate 12,336, forward strand.
CGCGCGCCATGTCCGCGTCCACCATGCGCACGGTGACGCCCTTGTACTGGTTCATCACCACCAGTCCGGTACCGGCCAGGGTCTTGAGCGCCTCGCGCACGGGGGTCTTCGACACCCCGAACTGTGCGGCGAGTTCGGTCTCGACCAGCGCCTGCCCGGGGGTCAGCTGCCCGGTGAGGATGCGGTGTTTGATCCCCTCCTGCACGAACTGCGTGCGGGAGGGGATGGGCGTGGGCACAGAGGTCATGCGCGCCTCTCGGATCTCGCGTATCGCGTCTCATATATGACGTACGAAGTACGACGCGATGAAGGTAAGAGGGGCACGGGACTTCGTCAACGCTTCTGACAGAAAAAGGGGTTGAGGGATATCGCCGGGTGCGGAGGAGAGCCGGCGCGGACGGGCCGGGGCCGGCTGGTCAGGGGCGGGGCCGCCAGTTCGGGTTCCGGCCGCTCAGGCCCACCGCCCGGTCCAGGAGCGGGGCGTGTTCGGGGACGGGGACGACGGGCCCGAAGATGCCGGCGCCCTGCTCCGGGTTCTGGCCGGCCGCGGCGCGCAGGAAGCCGTAGGCCGCCCGGAGCGCGGCCGGATCCGGCTCGTAGGCCTGGCCCGTGGCCAGGGCCAGGTCCCAGCCGTGGATGACCAGTTCGTCGGCGACGACGGCGCCGGCGACGTCCCCCGGCAGGTCGACGCCGCCCGCGCGGGTCATGCCGGTCCAGGCGGCCGGATCGCGCCATGCCTCGGCGAGGCCGTCGAGCACGCGGGGCAGTTCCTCGCGCCAGCCCGGCCCGACGTCCGGCACGGTCGTGTCCGGCCGGGTGTCGGTCGTGGCGCCCAGGTTCTTGCGGGCGGCGTCACGGAAGGCGACGGACAGGCCCAGCAGGTGTCCCAGGAGATGGCGGACCGCCAGGTCCGGGCAGGGCGTCGGGGCCGAGAGGTGCTCCGCGCGCACTCCCCGCGCCAGCCGGGCCACGACAGCGGCCTGTGGTCCCAGATCGAAGATCGGTTCGGTCATCGTCTGCTCCTCGAGATCGCGGGAGGTCTTCCCTCACCACAGGGGCAGACCGCCCCCGGCACCGGATCTCATCGGCCGCCGGGCCGGCGGTACGTGCGGGGGGAGGGGCGGGGCGCCGGGGTCCGGTGCGCTCAGCCGCCCCGGACCCGTGGCGCGGACCGTCCGCTCCCCGCTTCGGCCCCCGCCCCCGGAACATGACGGATGCCGCACCGCGGTCCCCCGCCCGCCCGGTGCGCGCACCGGGGCACCTGCCCGATCCGCACGGCGGGACCTCAGCCGCACTCTCAGCAGACATGACGACGACCGACGTGACGTTGCCGCCCCTGCTGCGCGTGCTGCGCGACCGGCGGGCGGGGCTGTGCCTGGCCGCCGTGGTGGTCTCCGGCTTCGGGACCTCCGCGCTGTGGCTGGCGTCCGGCGTGTGGGCCAAGGACCTCACCGGCTCCACCGGCCCGGCCGCGCTGTGCCTGGCCGCGATGTGGGCGCCCACCCTGGCCGGACCGCCCCTGGGCGCACTCGCCGACCGCGCCCGCCGCAAGCCCCTGCTGATCACCACGAACCTGCTGCTCGCGGCCCTCCTCCTGCCCCTCCTCGCCCTGGCTTCCCCCGGCCGGCTCTGGCTCCTGTACACGGTGCTGTTCCTCTACGGCACCCTGGGCGTGGTGGCCGACGCCGCCCAGTCCGCCCTGGTCGCCGAGGCCGTCGACCCGGCGCTGCTCGGCGACTTCAACGGGCTGCGGACGACCGCGACGGAGGGCATGAAACTGCTGGCCCCGCCGGCCGGGGCGGGCCTGTACGCCGCGTACGGCGGCGCCTGTGTGGCGCTGCTCGACGCGGTCACGTTCGTGCTGGCGGCGGCCCTGTACGCCCTGCTGCGCGTCCGCGAACAGCCGCCGCGGCGACCGGCCGGCTCCTGGCGGGCGCACACCGCCGAGGGCGTGCGCCGCCTGTGGTCCGATCCGCGCCTGCGCCCGCTGGTGCTGGCCGGCGCGGCCACGATGCTGTGCGCGGGCGTGAACGGCGCGCTGGTCTACACGGTCGTGGACTCCCTCGGGCACGCACCCGCGTACGCGGGAGTGCTGTACGCGGTCCAGGGCGCCGGTTCGGTGGTGACCGGGCTCGCCTCGGGCGCCGGGCTGCGCCGTCTGGGCGGGCGTCGGTTCGCGGCGTACGGGATCGCCCTGACGGCCGTCGCGGTGGCCCTGCGGGCCGTTCCGTCCGACCCTGTGGTGCTGGGCTGCTGCGCGGCGATCGGGGCGGGGCTGCCCTGCGTGCTGATCGCGGTGTTCACGGCCGTGCAGCACGGGACACCGGGTGCGCTGACCGGCCGGGTGACGGCGACGGCGCACACCCTCGTGCTGGTGCCGAACGTCGTGGGCCTGGCGGTGGGCGCGTGGCTGGCCGGGAGCGTCGGCCACCGGCTTCTGCTGGGCGTGCTGGGCGCGGCCCTGCTGACCGTGTCGGCCGCCCTGGCGGCCCCGGCCCACGGGCCGCAGCACCCCCCGACGGCGGCCACCGCCGACCCCGGCCCCGGCCCCGGCACCGGCAGCACCTGACCCGGCCCCCGCCCCCGCCCGGCCCGGATTCCCCTCCCGTTCCCCCGCCTCACACCCGCGCGAGCGCGGCCCGCGTCGCCGCCAGGTCGGCGTCCGAGGCCAGCCCGGCGTGGTAGAGCCGCAGTTCGCTCGCGCCGAGGTCCCGGGCGCGGGCGGCGTCGGCGGCGAGGCCGCCCGGGTCGCCGCCCATGCCGGAGACGATCGTGAGGTTGGCGGCCAGGACGGCGTCCGCGCGCTCCTGCCCGGCGAAGGGCGCGAGCAGACCCGCACCGCCCGTGCAGGGCACCACGACCCCGTCCGCGACGGACAGGACGTGCGCGGGGTCGACGCCGGCGTTGGCGCCGCAGTGGTAGGAGACCGGGTCGGCGTGCAGCAGCACCCGGAAGCCCTCGGGCGCCGCCGCGCGGACCGCCGCGACGGCCTCCTCCTGGAGGGTGCGGGCCCTCTCGTCGCGCCACGCGCGCGTGCCCGCCGCCTCGCGCGCGCCGAGCAGCTTCTCGACCGCGGGCCAGCCGTCCCCGGAGGGCGCCCCCCGCCACACCGGCTCCAGCGCGGTGCGCACGGCGTCCGCCAGGGCGTCCGGGTCCAGGCCCTGGCCGCCGTAGCCGGCGCGGCAGACCGGGCAGAAGCACAGGGACATCAGGTACTGGCCGGCGTCGCCCGGGCCGATCCCGGCGGTCTTGTCGTGGGCGTGCAGGTGGGCGAGCCCGTACCAGCCGAGGGACTCCAGTTCGGTGCCGTGCGCGCCGGGCCGTACGGCGGCCTCGGCTGCCAGGTCGACGAGGTACGCGCGGGTGGCGGGCTGGGCGATGCAGGGCGCCCACGGGTAGCGGTCGCCGTAGGCGTTGACGACGGAGGTCCCGGGGTGTTCGGCGCCGAGCCGCGAGTTGTGCGCGAGGACGACCCAGGTGTGCACCTCCAGTCCGGCCGCGGCCAGTGCCCGCGCCGCCTCGCCGTACGCGTCCCCCGGCGCCCAGTCACCGGCGGGCCGGGGCCGCAGCGCCCGCCCCTGCCAGCGGTCGCCGGGCGGGTAGAGGACGGCCGCGTACTCGGCGGTGACGACGCGGTGGCGGGGGTGACGGGGGGTCAGCGCCCGCGTGGAGTGGTAGGCGGCTGCCAGGGTCACCCCTTCCACGCCGAGCCCGGCGATGCGCTCCGCCGCCGCCGGATCGCCGTTGACGTCCCAGGGGTAGACGAACGCCGACGCCCTCACACGTCACCCCCGAGCAGCGCGTACCCGCGTTCGATGAGCCGGGCGAGCCGCTTGACGTGGTCCTCGGACGGTTCGTGCAGCGGCGGCCGCACCTCGCCCACGTCCAGTCCCCGCAGCCGTACGCCCGCCTTGACCAGGGAGACGGCGTACCCCCTGCCCTGGGCGCGCAGTTCGACGAAGGGACGGTAGAAGCCGTCCAGGAGCCGGTGGGCGGTGGTGTCGTCGCCGTCGCGCAGCGCCCGGTGGAAGGCGAGGGCGATCTCGGGGACGAAGCAGAAGACGGCGGAGGAGTAGAGGGTGATGCCCAGGCCCCGGTAGGCGAGCTGGGTCTGTTCGGCGGTGGGCAGGCCGTTGAAGTACAGGAAGTCGCCGGGGACCTCGGTGCGCACCGCGCTGACGACGCGCTGCATGAGGTCCAGGTCGCCGAGGCCGTCCTTGAGGCCGATGACGCCGTCGGTGCGGGCCAGGGCGACGGCGGTGTCCGGGGTGAACACCGCGTTGTCGCGCTGGTAGACGATGACGGGCAGCGCGGTCGCGGCGGCCACTTCGCGGTAGTGCCGCAGCAGTCCTTCCTGCGCGGCGGCGACGAGGTAGGGCGGCATGGCGAGCAGCCCGTCCGCCCCGGCGGCCTCGGCGAGGCGGGCGTAGCGCACGGCGAGCGCGGTGCCGTACCCGGCGCCCGCCACGACCGGGACACGACCCTCGGCCGCCTCGACGGCGGCGCGGACGCAGGTCTCGAACTCCTCGGGTGTCAGCGCGTGGAACTCGCCGGTGCCGCAGCACGCGAAGACGGCGGCGGCACCGGCCTCGACCCCTTGGCGCACGTGGGCGCGGTAGGCGTCCAGGTCGAGGGCGCCGTCGCGGCCGTAGGCGGTGACGGGGAAGAACAGCGGCCCGCTGGGGATGCTGAGGCGTTCGGCGAGGGCTGACGGCACGGGCTCTCCCTAGGGGGCAGACACTCACGCTTCTGATCGATGTCCATATTCATGAACACGCCCACGCTAAGCGGCCCTCACCTGGCCGGTCAAGCGGGCAAACCGGCAAGCGGCAGCGGATTTCCCCCGCACGCGGCACACTTGACGGCGCGCGCCCGCGATCCCTAGCGTGTCCATGCATGTGAATCGCGTCCACGCATACGGCTTTTCCGTACGCCCGACCTCGTACTCCCGTACGCGTGGTTCCCGCCGCCCGTACGCCCGGTTCACGTCCCCGCACACGGCTGGTTGACGCAAGGAGACCGTAGATGCCCGCTCCCCGCACCGTTCTGCTCACCGGCGCCGCCGGCGGGCTCGGCACCCTGATGCGGGACCTGCTGCCCGAGTACGGCTACACGCTCCGCCTCCTCGACATCCGGCCGGTCGAGGGCGAGCCGGACGCCGTCACCGCCGACCTCGGCGACAAGGAGGCCCTGCGCGCCGCGGTCCGGGGCGTCGACGCGATCGTCCACCTCGCCGGGATCTCCCTGGAAGCTCCGTTCGAGAAGATCCTCAAGGCCAACATCGAGGGCACGTACAACCTGTACGAGGCGGCCCGCGAGGAGGGCGTCGGACGCATCGTCTTCGCCTCCTCCAACCACGCGATCGGCCACACCCCCCGCCCGCGCGGCGACGACCCGCTGATCCCGGTCGACACCCCGCGCCGCCCCGACACCTTCTACGGCCTGTCGAAGTCGTTCGGCGAGGACCTCGCCCAGCTCTACTGGGACAAACACGGCCTGGAGACCGTCTCCGTGCGCATCGGCTCCTGCTTCCCCGAGCCGACCAGCGTGCGCATGCTCTCGGTGTGGATGAGCCCCGCCGACGGCGCCCGCCTCTTCCACGCCGCCCTCACCGCCGAGAACGTCGGCCACACCGTCGTCCACGGCTCCTCCGCCAACACCCGCCTGTGGTGGGACCTGTCCACCGCGCGGGCGCTCGGTTACGAACCGCGGGACGACTCCGAGCCGTACGCCGCGAAGCTCATCGCCGAGCAGGGCGAACTCGACCCGGACGACAAGGCGCACGCCTACCTGGGCGGCCACTTCGTGACCGACCCGCCGATCTGGCCCTACTGACGGCCCCGCCCGTCCGGGCTCCCCCGACGGCCCGGCCGGCCCGGCTCCGCTCACGGCCTCCCGCCCCCCTGACGGCCCGCCGGCCGGTGCCCCTGACGCCCGTGCCGATCCGGCCACGCCGGCCGCCCCGCCGGCCGGCCGAGGGCCGCTCCGCACGGCCGGGAACCGCCCCCGCCACCTCCCGTCCGAAGGCGGGCGGGCACCGAACGGGCCCGCCCGCCTCCCTGTACGGGCATCCGCCGTGCCCGATCCCACCTCCCTGCGGGCAGCCCCGCAGGTCCGAGACGGACACGCACCCCCGCGAACGGGCACACCCGGGCAGCATCGAGCCCGCAACAGACCTGGTCGGCGCCGCGCACCCGCTGTACAACTGTGCCCCGAGGGCCCCACAGGGCCCGAACGGGCAACGCCAGGAGGGCAGGTGCAGACCATGGGCGCGCGGACCGCGGAGGAACGGCAACGGGAGATCGTGCGGACCGCGCGGGCCACCGGCCAGGTCGACGTCACCGCGCTGGCCGGCGAACTCGGCGTGGCCAAGGAGACCATCCGCAGGGACCTGCGCGCCCTGGAGGACCACGGTCTCGTCCGCCGCACCCACGGCGGCGCCTACCCGGTGGAGAGCGCCGGGTTCGAGACGACCCTCGCCTTCCGGGCCACCAGCCACGTCCCCGAGAAACGCCGGATCGCCGCGGCGGCGGCCGATCTGCTCGGGGACGCCGAGACGGTCTTCGTGGACGAGGGGTTCACCCCGCAGCTCATCGCCGAGGCCCTGCCGAGGGACCGGCCGCTGACCGTGGTCACCGCCTCCCTGCCGGTCGCGGGCGCCCTGGCCGGGGCCGCGAACGTGTCGGTGCTGCTGCTCGGCGGCCGGGTCCGCGCGGGCACGCTGGCCACCGTCGACCACTGGACGACGAAGATGCTCGCGGGTTTCGTCCTCGACCTCGCCTACATCGGCGCCAACGGCATCTCCCGCGAACACGGTCTGACCACCCCCGACCCGGCCGTCAGCGAGGTCAAGGCACAGGCGATGCGGGCGGCCCGGCGCACCGTCTTCGCCGGGACGCACACCAAGTTCGGCGCGGTCAGCTTCTGCCGGTTCGCCGAGGTCGGCGCGGTGGAGGCGATCGTGACCAGCACCCTGCTCCCGGCGGCCGAGGCCCACCGCTACGCCCTGCTCGGCCCGCAGGTCGTCCGGGTCTGAGACCCGGCCCGCCCGGCCACCCGGCCCGCGCCCGTCCGGGCACCCGGCCCCGGCTCCCCGACCGCGGAACACCCCCGGCCGTCGGCCCCGCACACCCTGCCGCACCCCTTGTCCCCCCATCCATCCCACTCCCCTACGTCCAGGAGCGATCCATGCGAACCCAGAGCCGACGGCGGCCACCGCGAGCGACACTCGCCCTGGCCGCCGCAGGGACGCTGCTCGCCCCGCTGCTCTCCGGCTGCTGGGTCGGGGCGGGCGGAGCCGGTTCCGGCGGCGACTCCATCAACGTGCTGATGGTCAACAACCCGCAGATGACGGAGTTGCAGAAGCTCACCGCCGCGCACTTCACCAAGGAGACCGGCATCAAGGTGAACTTCACCGTGCTGCCGGAGAACGACGTCCGCGACAAGATCAGCCAGGACTTCGCCAACCAGGCCGGCCAGTACGACGTGGCCACCCTCTCCAACTACGAGATCCCGATCTACGCCCGCAACGGCTGGCTGCACGCGATGGACTCCTACGTCGCCCGCGACCCGGGCTTCGACCAGCAGGACGTCCTCGCGCCGATGCGCCAGTCCCTCACCGCCGACGACGGCAAGCTCTACGGCGAGCCCTTCTACGGCGAGTCGTCCTTCCTCATGTACCGCAAGGACGTGTTCACGGCCAAGGGCCTGACCATGCCCGCCCACCCCACCTGGCAGCAGATCGCCGGTCTCGCCGCGAAGGCCGACGGCGCCCGCCCCGGGATGAAGGGCATCTGCCTGCGCGGCCTGCCCGGCTGGGGCGAGCTGATGGCACCGCTGACCACGGTCGTGAACACCTTCGGCGGCACCTGGTTCGACAAGGACTGGAAGGCGCACCTGGACTCGCCCGAGTTCACGAAGGCGACGAAGTTCTACGTCGACCTGGTCCGGCAGCACGGCGAGTCGGGCGCCGCCCAGTCCGGGTTCGCCGAGTGCCTGAACAACATGACCCAGGGCAAGGTCGCCATGTGGTACGACGCCACCAGCGCGGCCGGGTCTCTGGAGGCCAAGGGCTCGCCCGTCAAGGGCAAGGTCGGCTACGCCCCCGCGCCGGTGGAGAAGACCCGGTCGTCCGGCTGGCTCTACACCTGGGCCTGGGGCATCCAGAACGCCTCCCGCAACCCCGACAAGGCCTGGAAGTTCGTCTCCTGGGCGTCCGGCAAGGAGTACGAGCAGCTGGTCGGCAGGACCTACGGCTGGTCGAACGTCCCGGCCGGCAAGCGCGCCTCGACGTACGAGAACCCCGCCTACCGCCAAGAGGCCGCCGCCTTCCAGGAGATGACGAAGAACGCCATCGAGAGTGCCCGCCCCCACGATCCGGGCGTCCAGCCGCGGCCCGCGCCCGGCATCCAGTTCGTCGACATCCCCGAGTTCACCGACCTCGGCACCAAGGTCTCCCAGGAGATCAGCGCGGCCGTCGCCGGACGCCAGTCCGTCGAGTCGGCCCTGAAGAAGTCCCAGCAGCTCGCCGAGAAGATCGCCAAGGAGTACGAGGGACGATGACCGCCACGACCACGGCCCCCGTGGCCGCCACCGAGCCGCTCGCGCCCCGGCGGCCCTCCCCCCGGCTGCGCGCCTGGGCGACCCGCGCCCCGCTGCTGCCCGCCCTCGTCTTCATGATCGCCGTGACCCAGCTCCCGTTCGTGGCCACGCTGGTGATCTCCTTCTTCGACTGGAACGCGCTCTACCCCAAGGCCCGCCGCTTCACCGGCCTGGACAACTACCAGCAGGTGCTCACCGACGCGGACCTGCGCCACTCGGTGTGGACGACGGTCCTGCTGACCGTGGCGGTGGTGCTGGCCAGCCTGGTCCTGGGCCTGGCCCTCGCCCTCCTCCTGGACCGCCGCTTCCCCGGCCGGGGAGCCGTGCGCACCCTGCTGATCGCCCCGTTCCTCGTCGTGCCGGTCGCCGCCGCCCTGCTGTGGAAACACGTGCTCTACAACCCCGAGTACGGCCTGCTCAACGGCCTGCTGCACTACGTCGGCGGACCTCAGCCGGACTGGATCTCGAACACCCCGCTGCTCGCGGTCGAGGCCTCACTGGTGTGGCAGTGGACGCCGTTCATGATGCTGATCCTGCTGGCCGGCCTGCAGAGCCGCGACCAGCAGCAGATCGAGGCCGCCCGGGTGGACGGCGCCGGCGACTGGCAGATCTTCGTCCACCTCACGCTGCCGCACCTGCGCCGCTACCTCGAACTGGGGGCGCTGCTCGGCTCGATCTACATCGTGCAGAACTTCGACGCGGTGTTCACCCTCACCTCCGGTGGCCTGGGCACCGCCAACCTGCCCTACACCGTCTACCAGAGCTTCTACCAGGCCCACGAGAACGGACTGGCCTCGGCCGCCGGTGTCCTGGTCGTCATCGGCTCGATCGTCATCGCGACCTTCGCCCTGCGCGTGGTCTCGTCCCTGTTCCGCGAGGAGGCGTCCCGCGCATGAACGTCCTCAAGCGCAACGGTCTCGGCCTGGTCGCCTGGCTGGCCGGCATCGTCTTCTTCCTGCCCATCGCCTGGATGGCGCTGACCTCCTTCCACTCGGAGGCGGACGCGGCGACCAACCCGCCCTCCTTCGCCGCCTCCCTCACCCTGGACGGCTACCGCGACTTCTTCGGCAGCGGCGGCGGCCCCAGCCCCTGGCCCGCGCTGGTCAACTCGGCGGTCGCCTCGGTGGTCTCGACACTGTTCGTCCTGGTCCTGGCCCTTCCGGCGGCGTACGCGCTGTCGATCCGGCCGGTGCGGAAGTGGACGGACGTGCTGTTCTTCTTCCTGTCCACCAAGATGCTGCCGGCGGTCGCCGGACTGCTGCCGATCTACCTGTTCGCCAAGAACGCCGGGATGCTCGACAACATCTGGCTGCTCGTCATCCTCTACACCTCCATGAACCTGCCGATCGCGGTGTGGATGATGCAGTCCTTCCTCGCCGAGGTGCCGGTCGCGGTGATCGAGGCGGCCCGCGTCGACGGCGCCCGCCTGCCCACGATCCTGGCCCGGGTGGTCGCCCCCATCGCCGTCCCCGGGATCGCGGCGACGGCGCTGATCTGCTTCATCTTCAGCTGGAACGAACTGCTCTTCGCGCGGGTGCTCACCGGCGTGGTCGCCGAGACCGCCCCCGTCTTCCTGACCGGCTTCATCACCAGCCAGGGCCTGTTCCTGGCCAAGGTGTGCGCCGCGTCGCTCGTCATCTCCCTGCCGGTGCTCGCCGCGGGGTTCGCCGCCCAGGACAAACTGGTCCAGGGCCTGTCGTTGGGAGCCGTGAAATGAAGGCCGCCGTCATCGAGTCCGTGGGCCGTGCCGTCGTCACCGAGGTCCCCGACCCGACGCCCGGGCCGCGCGAGGTCGTCGTGGAGGTCGCCGCCTGCGGCCTGTGCGGGACCGACCTGCACATCCTGCAGGGCGAGTTCGCGCCCAAGCTGCCGATCGTGCCGGGCCACGAGTTCGCCGGCCGCGTCGTCGCCGTCGGCACCCAGGTCACCGAGGTCGCGGCGGGCGACCGGGTGGCGGTGGACCCGTCCCTGTACTGCTACGAGTGCCGCCAGTGCCGCACCGGCCACAACAACCTGTGCGAACGCTGGGCCGCGATCGGCGTGACGACGGCGGGCGGCGCCGCGCAGTACGCGCTGGCCCCGGTCGCCAACTGCGTCAAGCTCCCCGAACACGTCCGCACCGAGGACGCGGCGCTGATCGAGCCGCTGTCCTGCGCGGTGCGCGGCTACGACGTCCTGCGGTCCCGGCTCGGCGCCCACGTCCTGGTCTACGGCTCCGGGACGATGGGCCTGATGATGCTGGAGCTGGCCAAGCGGACCGGCGCGGCGAGCGTCGACGTGGTCGACGTGAACCCCGCCCGGCTGGAGACGGCCCGCGGTCTGGGGGTCTCGGCATCGGCCGCGAACGCGGACGAACTGGACCGGCCCGAGGGCTGGGACCTGGTCATCGACGCCACCGGCAACGCGGCGGCCATCCAGGACGGCCTGGGCCGGGTCGCCAAGGCGGGCACGTTCCTCCAGTTCGGCGTGGCCGACTACGCCACGCGGGTGGAGATCGACCCGTACCGCATCTACAACCAGGAGATCACCATCACGGGGTCCATGGCCGTGCTGCACAGCTACGAGCGTGCGGCCGAACTGTTCGCCAACGGCGTCCTGGACCCGGACGTCTTCATCAGCGACCGCCTCCCGCTGGAGAGCTATCCGCAGGCGCTGGAGCAGTTCGCGGCGGGGGTGGGCCGCAAGATCGTGGTGGTGCCGTGAATCAGCCCGTCCGGCGTTCGAGGACGAGGCCGTCCAGGCCGAAACGGGGGTCTGGGGGCGGCAGCCCCCGGTGACGGGAAGGGAAGGCGCGGCGGGGGCGGAACTCTGTGGGCCGCTGCGGCGCCGCCGCAGGTCCGTTCCTTGGGGGCCGCTGCGGCCCGCGCCCTCCGGCCCGTCCCCCGGACGGCCCCTTCCCGCCGAGTAAGGGAACGGCAAAGTCCCCTCGCTCGTTCACCCGGCATGACAGCTATGACCCCCGGCTCGAACATTCCCCTCTCCGCCGCCCGTGTCACGGTCGACGTGACCGCGCCCGTGCGGCTGGACGTTTCGGGCCTGCTGCTCACCGGCGACGGCAAGGTGCGCTCGGACGACGACTTCATCTTCTACAACCAGCCCTCCGGCCCGGGCGTGACCTACCGCTCGGGCGGCGGCACCGCCCCGGACGCGATCACCGTCGACACGGCCGCGGTGCCGCCGGGCATCGAGAAGATCGTGGTCACCGCCAGCCCGGACGCCGCCGGGCAGACCTTCCAGGGCATCGAGCCCACGGCCACCATCCGCGACGCGGACGACGGCTCCCCGCTGGCCACGTTCACCCCGCCCCGGCTCGGCGCCGAGACGGCGCTGGTGATCGTGGAGATCTACCTGCGCGGCGGGCAGTGGAAGGCGCGGGCCGTCGGCCAGGGGTACGCCGACGGGCTCGCCGGCATCGCGACCGACTTCGGCGTGAGCGTGGAGGAACCGCCGGCCGCACCGGCCGCCCCGCAGCAGCCGGTGGCCCCGCCGCACCCGGGCACCCCGCCCCAGCCGATGGCCCCGCCGCCCGCCCCTCACACCCAGGTCACCGGGCCGGCCGTGCCGCCCCCGCCGCCGGCCCCGCCCGCCGCCGGCACCGGGAAGGTCAACCTCGACAAGGGCCGGGTCAGCCTCCAGAAGAACCAGACGGTGTCCCTCGTCAAGGGCGGCCGGCCCCTGCTGTCCCAGGTGAAGATGGGCCTCGGCTGGGAGCCCGCCTTCCGCGGCGCGGACATCGACCTGGACGCCTCGGTCATCGCCTACGGCCCGCAGCGCAACCACGTCGACAGCTGCTACTTCGGCAAGCTGTCCATCCTGAACGGCGCGGTGAAGCACTCCGGCGACAACCTCACGGGTGAGGGCGCGGGTGACGACGAGGTCATCGTGGTCGACCTCGGGCGCCTCCCGCAGGAGGTCACCGGCCTCGTCTTCACGGTCAACTCCTTCTCCGGCCAGAAGTTCACGGAGGTCGCCAAGGCGTACTGCCGGCTCCTGGACGCCGGGACGGGCGAGGAGCTGGTCCGCTTCGACCTCACCGGCGCCGAGGCGCAGACCGGCGTGATGATGGCCAAGCTGATCCGGCAGTACTCCGGCGAGTGGGAGATGACGGCCATCGGCGACTTCGTCAAGGCGCGCACCGTACGGAACATGGTGAAACCGGCCGCCCAGGCACTGTAGGCACCACGGCGGCGGCGCGGGGCCCGGCACACCTCCTGGCCCCGGGCCGCCCCGCCCTCTCCCGCCGCCCGACGCCCGGCGCTTCCCCGGGCCCGAGGCCCGCGGCCCCGGGCACGGGTGCGCTCAGGCCCGCAGGCCCTCCAGCAGCAGGGACAGATAGCGCCGGATGTGCGCCCCCTGTCCCGCCTGCTGTCCGTCGGCCAGTTCGGACGCCGTCGCCACGCCGTGCGCCAGCCGCAGCAGTTCGAGCGGTTCCAGGTCCGCCCGCAGGGTCCCCTCCCGCTGCGCGGCCTCCACCAGCCGGGCCGCGGCGCCCTTGAGCGACGTACCGCACACCGTGACCGCCGCCGCGCTGCCGTCCGTGACGGCCGACCCGAGCAGCGCCTTCAGACCGCGCGCCTGGATCGTCCAGACGCACAGCTCCTCCAGCCAGGCCGTCAGCGCCTCGCCCGGCGGCAGGTCCTGCGCCAGCTCGCCCGCGCGGGCGGCGATCGCCTCGATCCGGTCGACGTAGGCCGCCTCCAGCAGCGCCTGCCGGTTCGGGAAGTGCCGGTACAGCGTGCCGGAGCCGACGCCGGCGCGCTTGGCGATGTCGTCGAGGGACGCGTTCTCCCCGTGCTCGGCGAAGGCCCGCGCCGCCACCTCGAGCAGCCGCTCGTAGTTGCGCCGGGCGTCCGCGCGCATCGGCCTGACCTGCGTCATCCAGACCCTCCTCGCGAACCGGGGACCATCTCCGTAATTTACCGGAGCGCTGGACGCACGGCCGGGCCCGGCCCCGGACGACGGGCTCGTCCGGCGCCGGGGGCCGGCGGTCCCGTCCTCAGCCGGTCCACGGCCAGTCGGCGTCCCGCCCGGCTTCGAGCAGCCCCACCATCCGGAAGGCCGCGTCCGACAGGCCGCCGAAGGTGTGCCGTCCGTCCCGGCCGGACGGCCCGTGCCCCGCGCGGTACCCGGCGAGGTTCCAGGTGTAGACCGGCACGTGCGGCGGGATCTGCTCGGTCGGGTCGCCGTGCCGGCTGGAGGCGTACTGCTCGTCGGTGACGATCAGCACCCGGTCGTGCCCCCGGTAATGGCGCCGTACCGCCTCGGTGGTGTCGGTGCCGCCGAGGTCGCCGAAGCGGTCCAGGATCTTCAGCACCGACTCGCCCCGCCGGAAGGGCACCGGGTCGCTCGACGACCCGAACTGGACGAGGTCCGCGTGCGCCGCGCGCAGCGCCAGCGCCGTGCCGAAGACGGCCGCCGCGTCCGCCCGGTTCAGTTCGGAGCGCTCCGACATCCGCGACCAGAACATCGACCCCGAGCGGTCCACGAGCACCAGCGTGCGGCCCGGCAGCGCGGGCACGTTGGCCAGCGAGTGGCCGAGCGCCTGCTCCAGCGGGTACGCCCAGCGCAGCGACGGCGCGTGCTGGTGGGCGGCCAGGTACCGGAAGGGGAACTGCCGTGAGCGGGCCACCTGCTCCGGGTCGCTGATCTTCGCCGCGACCCGTGCGGCGACCTCGTCCGGGACACCGGCCTGGTCGAAGTTGCGCAGGTTGCGCACGAGCGCCATCACGCCCATGGAGGGGATCACGGCCTCCCAGGCCGCCCGGTCCATCGGGCCCTGCAGCCAGCCTGCCAGCGCCTCCCAGGTCAGGCCCGCCGCGGCCAGCCGCTCGGCGCCGCCGGCGGAGGTGACCACCGCGCGCCGCTCGGCCACCGGCAGCGCCATCAGCTCCCGGTGCGCGGTGAGCACCGGGTCGGACGCCGGCGGCACCGCCGTCTCGGGGTGGTGCCTGCGGTCCAGCGCGTACCGGAACAGTTCGCCCTGCCCCGGCCTGTCCGGGTCGGGCACCGCGTGCACGAGGTTGAGGATGTCGCCGAAGCGGTAGCCCTTGGAGGCGGTGTCGTACTTCAGCAGCGACCGGGCGTGGTACAGCCGGCGTACGGCGTCGGCGATCCCGCGCTTGACCGGCTTGGGCACGGCCCGCCCGTACGTCGCCGTCCAGTACGCCAGCAGTTCACCGGGCTCGTCCGGCCGCCGCAGCACCGAGTCCACGACCCGCCGGTTGGCGGGGCCGTCGGTCGCGCCCGCCGCCAGCCGGGCGTGCACGTACTCGGCGGCGCCCACGACCGCCGCGGTGCGCAGGCTGCCCTCGCCGCGCAGCCAGCCGAGCAGACCGGCCGTCCAGGCCGGGTCGGTGACGGCGAGGTCGCGCACGAGCCGCACGAACCGGTCGTCGCGGCCGGCGCCGTCCTCGTAGAAGGTCTGCTGCGACACCATGTGGGAGACCGCGAGCAGGAAGAGTTCCGAGCGCGTGTCCCGCTCCCGGCCCCGGCCGCCCTCGTGGGTGCGCAGCACGCGGCCCGTGGACGTGACCCGGGAAACGGGCCGCGGCCGGGCGGCCTTGGTGTTGAATCGCGCCATGGTGAATTCCCCCGAATTCGTCGCCGGCGGCGTGTGCCGGTCTTCGAAAGGGAGGCGCAGCAAAAGGAAGGTGCCCGAGATCAGGGGTCGGCGACGGACTGTGTCAGATGCTCTGCCGTTTGAGCTGCACCGGCCCTGAGCCGGTGACGGGATTCGAACCCGCAACCGTCCGATCCGAAGAAGTAACCGTTGCCTGCGCACCGGGCACCCACCATGAGCCGCGCCTCCCGAGATCAGTTCGGCAGCGGCGTGGATTCTGTGCGAAGAAGTAGCCGCGGCCCGCGCACCGGGAGGTGCGTGAAGCTTTCGGTGTCCAGAGATCGAGGGCGGCTGAACCGACGTGTGGTGCTCTGCCTCTGAGCCACACCGGCGCGTGGTGCCGGTGGCGGGATTCGAACCCGCGGCCTCCCCAAGATGAATGGAAGTAGGTCCTGCCTGTCGCACCTGGACGTGCATCACTCTAGGAGGGAGACCGCGGGCCGGGCGAACGAATTTGTTCCGCGGCCGGCCCGTCCGTGCTCCGGCCGGCCGCGTTCACCCCGGTTGGTTCAACCGCCCTGCGCGGAGCGCGCCTTGAAGGCCGCCTTGCGGGCCTCCTTCGCGATCTTCTTGTCGGGGTGCAGCCGTCCCATGGCCTCCAGGACGTCCGCCGTCCGCGGGTGGTCCACCCGCCAGGCGGCGGCGAAGAACCCGCTGTGCTGCTCGGCGAGGCCCTGCACCAGGGCGTGCAGTTCGTCGGACTCGCCCTCGGCGGCCAGTTGCGCGGCCACGGTGTCGATGGTGAGCCAGAAGACCATGTCCTGGGTCGGCGGGGGCACGTCCGGAAGGCCGCGCTCGGTCAGCCAGACCCGGGCGAGGCCGCCCAGTTCGGCGTCGTCGAGCACCTCGCGCAGCGCCGGTTCGGCCACGGCGCCCACCAGGGACAGCGCCTGCTGGCAGCGCAGCCGGCGCAGCGGGGCCCCGGCGTCCGTGCCGCGCGCCGCGGCGAGCAGTTCGCGGGCGGCGGCCAGGGGTTCGCGGCGCGCCAGCCACTGCTCGGTCTCGGCGTGCGTGGCGGCGGGCGGGAAGGCGGCGGTGCCGTCGAGCAGCGCGTCCGCTCCCTTGTCCGCGAGGTCGCCGACGGCCGGGGCGTCGTGGCCGGCCTCCAGGAGCCGGGCGCGCATGCCGTACAGCCCGAGCGGGGTGAGCCGCACCATGCCGTACCGGGCGACCTCCACCTCGTCGTCGGTCACCGGCGTCGCGGCGGTCTCCCCCGTCCGCCCCGCGCCCTCGCCGTCCGCGGCCTCCCCCGTGTCCTCCAGAAGGGCCTCGTCCACCGGCCGGTAGTCGACGAGCCCGACGGGCTCCAGCAGCCGGAACTGGTCGTCCAGCCGCATCATCGCCTCGGAGACCTGTTCCAGTATGTCGTCGGTGGGCTCCCCCATGTCGCTGGGCACGATCATGGAGGCGGCGAGCGCGGGCAGCGGCACGGGTGCGCCGGCGGGGCCCTCCTCGCCGACGGTGAGCAGGTACAGGTTGGCGAGCACCCCGTCCAGGAACTCCGCCTCGGCCTGCGGGTCCCAGTCCAGCGTGGAGAGGTCGACGGCGCCGCCCTCGTCCATCGCGCCGATCAGGCCGTCCAGGTCGGGCACGCTCGCGTCGGCCAGGACCGCGTCCAGCGCGGCCAGCCAGACGGTGAGCACGTCGTGCGGGGAGCCGCCGGTGAGCAGCCGCAGTTCCGCGCCCGCCGTGACGGTTCCCTCCTCCTCGTCGGTGATCTCGACGAGCCCGGTGTCGACGGCCAGCCGCCAGGCCTCGCTCGCCCAGGCCGCCGCGTCGTCGCCGTCGAGCCCCAGTTCCCCGGCGGCGGTGGGCAGTTGCTCCGGCACCAGCGCGCCGCCGGCGTCGACCCGGGTCCCGGGTCCGGCCCACCGGGCGAGCCGGGCGGCCCGGGACAGGAGCGGGGTGGCGAGGGCGTCCCGGGCCAGTTCCGGTTCGGAAGCCAGCCGCACCGGCGGCAGCGGGGACGTGTCTGACATCGACTGGTTCTCCTAGGACCTGGTGGCCGGGGGTGCGCGCCCCCGGGCCGAAAAAGCCTGACGACTCAACCGCTCAGCCTAGACGGATTTCCACCCATGCCGACCGGTTCATCTGCCGGACCCCTCGCGTACATGGCCGAAACCTTGACAACCACCCTGGCCGCGCAGGAGATTGACGCGCGTAGAAATTCGGGGGACAGCTGTTCACCGACTGCTCTGCGCGCCGCGCCGCCCGTCGGTCGCGGCGTCCGGTTCCACGCACCACCCTCGTCCCGGCGCTCCTGTACGTCCCCGGAGGGATTCCGTTGCCCAGCAAGTCTTCCGCGCGGCTGGCCGCGCTGACCGTCGCCGCCGTCTGCTCCGCGGCGGCGGTCACCCAGATGATCGTGCTCCCCGCGCCCGCGCACGCGGACTCCGTGCGCATCCATGACATCCAGGGCACGACCCGGATCTCCCCGTACGCCGGCCAGAAGGTCTCGGACGTGGCCGGAATCGTCACCGGGGTCCGTGCCTACGGCTCCTCCAAGGGTTTCTGGATGCAGGACCCCGACCCGGACGCGGACCCGGCCACGAGCGAGGGCGTCTTCGTCTTCACCAGCTCCGCCCCGAAGGCGGCCGTGGGCGACTCGGTGACGGTCACCGGCACGGTCTCCGAGTACGTCCCCGGCGGCACCTCCTCGGGCAACCAGTCGATCACCGAGATCACCAAGCCCGCCGTCACCGTGCTCTCCCACGGCAACGCCGTCCCGGCCCCGGTCGTCCTCGACGCGGAGTCGGTGCCCGCGGCCTACGCCCCGGCCGGCGACAGCGCGGCGAACGGCTCGGTCAACGCCCTGCCGCTGCGCCCCGAGCGCTACGCCCTGGACCGCTACGAGTCGCTGGAGGGCATGAACGTCCAGGTCCAGGACGCCCGTGTGGTCACCGCCACCGACCCGTACACCGAGCTGTGGGTGACGGTGAAGCCGCACGAGCACGCCACCCGGCGCGGCGGCACGGTGTACGGCTCCTACGACTCCCAGAACACCGGCCGGCTCCAGATCCAGTCGCTGGGCCCCACCGCCGGCTTCCCGGTGGCGGACGTCGGGGACACCCTCGCGGGCGCCACCACCGGCCCGCTGGACTACAACCAGTTCGGCGGCTACACGCTGGTCGCCGACCGGCTCGGCACGCTGGAGAGCGGCGGTCTGCGGCGCGAGACGACCCGCGCGCAGTCCCGCGGCGAGCTGGCGGTGGCCACCTACAACGTGGAGAACCTGGACCCGTCCGACACCACTTTCGCGGCGCACGCCTCGGCGATCGTGCACAACCTGCGCTCGCCCGACATCGTGTCGCTGGAGGAGATCCAGGACGACAACGGCGCCACCGACGACGGCACGGTCACCGCGGGCGTGACGATGACCAAGCTGATCGACGCGATCGTCGCGGCGGGCGGCCCGCGGTACGAGTGGCGCTCCATCGACCCGGTCAACGACCAGGACGGCGGCGAGCCCGGCGGCAACATCCGCCAGGCCTTCCTGTTCAACCCGGCCCGGGTCTCCTTCACCGACCGCCCCGGCGGGGACTCCACCACCGCCGTCGGCGTCACCCGGGTGCACGGCAAGGCCGCCCTGACCGCCTCCCCGGGGCGCGTCGACCCGGCGAGCGAGGCCTGGAAGTCCAGCCGCAAGCCGCTGGCGGGCGAGTTCGTCTTCCACGGCCGCACGGTCTTCGTGATCGCCAACCACTTCGCGTCCAAGGGCGGCGACCAGGGGCTGACCTCGCAGTACCAGCCGCCGGTGCGCAGCTCGGAGACGCAGCGCCACCTCCAGGCGGCCGAGGTGAACTCCTTCGTCAAGGACATCCTGAAGGTCCAGCGGAACG
Source organism: Streptomyces sp. NPDC006743 (assembly GCF_040703815.1). Lineage (NCBI taxonomy): Bacteria > Bacillati > Actinomycetota > Actinomycetes > Kitasatosporales > Streptomycetaceae > Streptomyces > Streptomyces sp. NPDC006743. Next base: position 31,395 of record NZ_JBEYJA010000022.1, read on the forward strand.
CGGACGTGATCGCCCTCGGTGACATCAACGACTTCGAGTTCTCCGGCACCGCGCGGATCCTGGAGGGCGGCGGCGAGCTGTGGTCGGCGATCAAGTCGCTGCCCAGGAGCGAGCGGTACACGTACGACTACCAGGGCAACGCGCAGGTCCTGGACCAGATCCTGATCAGCCCGTCGATCCGGCACGGCCACCGCTTCGACTACGACAGCGTGCACATCAACTCCGAGTTCCACGACCAGATCAGCGACCACGACCCGCAGGTGCTGCGGCTGCGCCCGTAGCGGGCGGCTGCGGCCGGGCGGCGACGCGCCCGGCCGCGGCCGGGCCGGCCGGCTTCAGGCGGGGACGAGCCCGAGCGCGTGCTCGTAGCGGCTGACGGTGCTGCTCTTGACGCCGGGCCAGGTCTGGACGCGCTTCCACTGTCCGGTCGGTGACCCGACGCCCTCGCCCGGGGCCGCGAGCGCTTCCCGGTGCGCCCGGGCGTTCTCCCACTCGGCGTAGTTCAGGACCCGTGTGCCGTCGGTGCTCAGGTGGAAGTGGGCGGCGATCCCGCCGGGGTGCGGGTCCGGCTCCGCGTCCAGGGCTTCGAGGACCGCGTCGGCCCAGGCGCGCTGCCGGCCGGGGTCGGGGCCGTCGAACTCGACGTCGACGATCACGATGCTCCCGGGCACCCGTCCAGGACGGCCGGCGGAGCCGCGGTGGTACCGGTAGCGGCCGAGCCGGACCCGCTCGATGCCGGGAACGGCGGTGTCGATCTCGTCGACCCGCTCCTGCCGGTGCGCCTTCACGAACGCCTCGAACGCCTGCTCGCTCGCCCACTGCGAGTGGTGGAGCAGCGTGGAGCCGTCCTCGCCGGTGTAGACGTGGTACGAGAGCAGGTCGCGGGCCGGCCACGGGCGGCGGGTCCAGGTCTCGGCGATGGCCTCGACGGTCTGCCGCTGCCGCTCGGGGGTGCCCACCCGCCACGTGCTGAAGAGGGGGGCGCCCACGCGCGGGTCGGTGAGGTCGGGGTGCGCGGTGGTACGGCGGGTCGTACGGGGTACGGACATCATCTGGGCGGGCCTCCGTGCTCGCGGGACACGACGGACGCGACGGCGTCCGACCGGGACGCCCCCACTCTCGGACCTCAACCAAAGTCGAGGTCAACCCCGCTTCGCGCGGCACGGTTCCGCCCCGGTCCGCGTACCGGCCGTGCCCGCCGTGCCCGCCGTGCCCGCCGTATCCGAGGGCACCAGCCCCGTCCGTATGCGGCCCATGCCCCCGTACCAGCCATATCCGCGCACCGGTCCTCTCGGCGTGACGGCCCTCTCGGCGTGCGGCTCGTGTCGGCCCACGCCCCATGCGCGTACCAGCCGCGTCCGCCTACCAGCCGTGTCCGAGGCACCACACCACCCTGCCCGCGAGCGGCCCGTGCCCGTACCACCCCTATGCGCGAACCAGCTGTATCGGGGGGCGGCCGTATCCGCGGGCGCGGCCGTATCCGGGGCGCGGCCCTATCCGCGGGCCGTCTCCCGTACGGGTACGCCGCCGCCCCTCCTCCGCCCGCCCTCGGACGCGCGCACGCGCGCCCCGGCGCACGTGTGCGGCGCGCCACTGGCTCGTGGCGCGCCGCACCTCGGCCGTACTCTGCGTCCTCTCACCTGTGCGCGCGCCGCCGCCTCAGCAGTCCCGCCGTCAGCGCGACCATTCCCGCCGCGCCCAGGATCAGCAGCGGGCGCGGATGGCGGCGGCAGGCGCGGGCTGCGTCGCTCACCGGCCGGCCGGCGGACTGCCGCGTGCGCCGCAGCGCGTCGGCGGCCCGTTCCTCGGCGCGGTGCCCGGCCTGCGCGGCACCGCTGCGCATCTGGACGCTCATGGCCCCGGCGCGGTCCCGCAGGTCGGCCGCGCGGGCCCTGGTGCGGCCCTTGACGTCGGCCTTCGCCGCCAGTTCCTCGACGGTGTCGCCGAGCCGGGTCCTGGTCTGCTCGATCTGCCGGCGCAGTTCGTCCGGCCCCTTCGCTCCCAGGGCTCGCGCGGCCCCGCCGGCCGCCCCCTGCCTGCCGTCGGTCATCGGTGGTGTGCCCTTTCCTTGAGTTCCTCGACGTCCGCCTTGACGCTGCCGAGCGCCTGCTGCGGTGTGGGCGGTCCGGCGCGCCGCAACTGGGCGCGTCCGGTCAGGGCCAGCAGGCCCGCGAGCGCGAACAGCACGCCGGTCACGATGAGTGCGGCGGCCCACACGGGCAGCACCAGCGCGAGTGCGGCCACGCCCGTCCCGGCGAGCGCGAACACCCCCACGTACGCGAGTGCGCCCGCGGCGCCCAGCAGTCCGCCGCCGCGCCCCATGCGCCGCCCCTTGGCGGTCAGCTCCTCCTTGGCGAGGGCGACTTCCTGCCGTGCCAGCAGGGAGAGCTGTTCGGTGGCGTCGTGGACGAGTTCGCCCACCGACCGGTCGTGCGCCGGGCGGTCGCCCGCTACGGGGTGCTGCGCGCGGACAGGTCTGGCATCGATGGTCCCGGTCACGGTGTCCCGCCTCCTCTCGGTCCGGGACGGCCGGGTACCCGTCGACGCCTCCGCTACCCCTGGCCCGGGCCGCGCTCGCCGAGCAGGGCCAGCTGGGTCTGGAACCAGTCGAGCCGGGCCTGCAACAGGGCGGCCTCGGCGACGAGTTCGGGCACGCCCGGGCCGCCCCGGCCGTCCGGACCGGCCACGTCCGCGAGCCCCGCCGGACTGCCCGCAGCGCCCGCAGCGCCCGCAGCGCTCGCCGCGGCCTGCCCGGCCTCATCCGCCGGGCCGGGTTCCGCGAGGACCCGCAGCCCGTCCCCGGCCAGCCGGGCGAACCCGGTGAGGGTCAGGGCCGTACGTCCGCGCACGCAGCCCGCGCAGGCGGCGGCCAGGGCCAGCCGGCCGGGCCGGCCCCAGCCCGCGTCGGCCAGCGCGGCGGCAGGCGCGCCACACGCGCACGGTCCGACCGTCATCGCCCGCACCCGCTGGCGGGCATAGCGGTACCCGCGTTCGAAGCGGATGTAGGCACCGAGGACGGACACCTCCAGGAGCACCGCGGACCGGTGCTCGGCGGTGCACAACAGCGCCTGCGCGGCGGCGCGTTCGTGCACGCAGTGGAAGCCGCAGTCGCAGAGCCGGGCGGGCGGCCGGTGCCGGCGACCGTAGACGCAGCCGGCGTCCGCGACGACGCCGTACGGCAGCGCACCGCCGAGCGACACTCCGGTGAACCCGGCCCGGGTGCCGTCCCGTGACAGCACCGGGTGGGCGATCTTGTAACCGGTCGGCGGCTCCGTCGGGTGTTCCGTCGGCAGCCGCAGCCTCATCGGGCGGCCGGGACCTCTTCGGGCGCGGTGGCGGCGGGTGTCTCCTCCGGGACCCGGACGGCCTCCGCGGGAGTCTCCTCCTCGACCGGCCGCGGCTGCTCCTCCTCCTGCGCGACTCCGGTGGCCAGTGCCTTGCCGAGCTTCATGACGCCTCCCATGAGCTGCCGGTCAGTGACCTTCACCCCCCATGGTGACCCAAACGGCCGACTTTGGACACAGCACACTGTCGTTCCAGCATTGCTTACCGATTCTCTGTAGAAGAATTAAGTGGAGCTTCATGAACAGTCCGCCGAGACTACCTCCATGACGACGATCACGAAGAGCACACCGGGTGCCGGTGCCCCCGCCCGCCCCGTCGGCCGCACCCTGTGCGCCATGGTCACGCCCTTCACCCCGTCGGGCGCCCTCGACCTGGACGGCGCCGGGCGCCTGGCCGACCACCTGGTGAGCGAGGGGTGCGACGGGCTCGTCCTGAACGGCACGACCGGCGAGTCGCCGACCACCACGGACGCCGAGAAGGCGGACTTGGTCCGTGCCGTCCGGGAGGCCGTCGGGGACCGGGCCACACTGGTCGCGGGCGTCGGCACGGCCGACACCCGGCACACCGTCGACCTCGCCCTGGCAGCCGAGAAGGCCGGTGCCGACGCGGTGCTGGTGGTGACGCCGTACTACAGCAGACCCCCGCAGGACGCGGTGGAGGCGCACTTCCGCACGGTCGCGGACGCCTCGGGACTGCCCGTCGTGCTCTACGACATCCCGGGCCGCACCGGCACCCGCATCGAGGCCACGACGCTGCTGCGCCTGGCCGCGCACCCGCGCATCGTCGCCGTCAAGGACTGCTCCTACGACTTCCTCGGCGTCCAGAAGCTGCTGGCGCGCACGGACCTGGCGTTCTACGCGGGCTGCGACGAGCACAACCTCGCTCTCTACGCGGTCGGCGGCGCGGGATACGTCAGCACGGTCGCGAACGTCGTTCCCGGCCGACTGCGCGCCGTCCTGGACGCGTTCGACGCGGGCGACACGGCGCGGGCCGCCCGGTTGCAGCAACAGGCCACGGAACTCGTCGAGTTGACGATGTCCGCGGGACTGCCCGGTGCGGTCACCGTCAAGGGCCTGCTGAACGCGCTCGGGCTGCCCGCGGGCCCGGTCCGCGCGCCCCTGCGCCCCGCGGACCGGGAGGCGGTCGACGCCCTGCTCACGGCCCGCGAACGGCTCATGGCGTCCGCGCCCTGACCCCGCACGGCGCACGCGGCGGGCCGCCCGCTCGCCGGGGTGCGGCGACGCAAAGAGCCCGGCGGACCCCGCGCCCACGACGGCAGGGCCCCCGGGGGGCCACCCTGATCCACCACGTGAACCCGTGCAGGAGCCGACGCACCCCGCACCTCGCGGCACCGACCGCCTTCGCGCCCTCCGTCACGCCGTGGGTCCAACCGCCGTCACCGCTGCAAAAGCATGCGGCGCCCCTCCTGACGGAAAGGACGCCGCACCGTGACGATCGCTGGCGCGACGTCAGTTGTGACTGTGCAGGATCTCGTTCAGTCCGCCCCAGACCGCGTTGTTCGGGCGGGCCTCGACGGCGCCGGTGACCGAGTTGCGGCGGAAGAGGATGTTGGAGGCGCCGGAGAGTTCGCGGGCCTTGACGATCTGTCCGTCGGGCATGGTGACGCGGGTGCCCGCGGTGACGTACAGGCCGGCCTCCACGACGCACTCGTCACCGAGCGCGATGCCCACGCCCGCCTCGGCGCCGACCAGGCAGCGCTCGCCGATGGAGATGATCACGTTGCCGCCGCCGGAGAGCGTGCCCATGGTGGAGGCGCCGCCGCCGATGTCCGAGCCGTCGCCGACCACGACACCCGCGGAAATGCGGCCCTCGACCATGGAGGTGCCCAGGGTGCCCGCGTTGAAGTTCACGAAGCCCTCGTGCATGACCGTGGTGCCCTCGGCGAGGTGGGCGCCGAGGCGGACCCGGTCGGCGTCGGCGATACGGACGCCCTTGGGGGCCACGTAGTCCGTCATGCGGGGGAACTTGTCGATGGAGGTCACCTGCAGGTGCAGGCCCTCGGCGCGGGCGTTGAGCCGCACCTTCTCGACGTCGTCGACGGCGACCGGGCCCAGCGAGGTCCAGGCGACGTTGGCGAGGAAGCCGAACATGCCGTCCAGGCTCAGGCCGTGCGGCTTGACCAGGCGGTGGGAGAGCAGGTGCAGGCGCAGGTAGACGTCGTGCGCGTCGATCGGCTTCTCGTCCAGCGAGGCGATGACCGTACGGACCGCGACCACCTCGACGCCCCGGCGGGCGTCCGGACCGGTCGCCGCGGTCGCGCCGCCGCCGAGCAGTCCGGCGGCGCGCTCGGCGGACAGCCGCTCGGTCCCGGCCGGGCCGGGCTCGTCCGTCAGTTCGGGGGCGGGGAACCACGTGTCGAGGACGGTGCCGTCGGCGGCGATCGTGGCGAGTCCGGCGGCGACGGCGCCGGTGGTGCGGGGAGCAGTGTCGGTCATGGGGAAAACCTAACGTGGGGGCGGGTGCGGGAGCGAACCGTGTCTCACGTGCCGGGCGGCCTCGGTGGGATCACCCGAGCCAGCACCTCGCGGGCGTACTCCTCGTCGTACGAACCGCCCGTCAGCAGCACCTGGAGGCAGATGCCGTCCACCAGGGCCACCAGCGCGCGGGCGGTGACCGGGTCGGTGTGCCGGGACAGGAGGGCGGCGAGGCCGTCGGCCCACTCGGCGGCGACCGGACGCAGGGCGGGGCGGCGCAGGGCGGCCAGGTACAGCTCGTACTCCAGCTCGACTCCGGTACGGTCGCCGGCCAGCCACTCCCCCGTCGCGGCGGCGAGTTCGCGCGCCAGGTCGGGGTGCGGGGCGGCCAGCGCGCCGCGTGCGGCGACCGCCTCGGCGAAGCCGTCGTTGGCCTGGCGCAGGGCTGCGACCAGCAGATCGTCGAGGGTGGCGAAGTGGTAGGTCGTGGAGCCCAGCGGCACATCGGCCTCGGCGGCGACGGTGCGGTGGCTGAGCCCGGCGATGCCCTTGGCCCCCACGACCCGGATCGCCGCGTCGATGATCCGCTGCCGCCGGCCGGGATCGTAGCGCCGGGGCATCAGTGGGCGCCGCCCAGGTTGAGCACGACCACGCCGACGATGATCAGCGCGATCCCGGCGGCCTTCACGAGGTTCATGCCTTCGCCCATGAAGGCCACACCGATGGTGGCGATGGCCGCGGTGCCTATGCCGGACCAGATGGCGTAGGCCGTGCCGACGTTGAGGGTCTTGAGGGTCTGGGCGAGCAGCGCGAAGGAGATCAGGTAGCCGAGCGCGGTCAGGACCGAGGGACCCACCCTGCTGAACCCCTCGCTGTACTTCATGGCGGTGGTTCCGGCGACCTCGGCGGCTATGGCCCCGGCCAGGAAGAGGTATCCCATGTGTACGAGCGTACATAACGGCGGAGGGCCGGGAACAGGGGGCGCGGACAGCGAAACGGCGGCACCCGGGGGGTGCCGCCGTCCGTCGCCGCGTCCGTCAGACGTTGAACCCGAGCGCCCTCAGCTGCTCGCGGCCGTCGTCCGTGATCTTGTCCGGACCCCACGGCGGCATCCAGACCCAGTTGATGCGCAGCTCGTTGACGAGACCGTCCGTGGCGGACTTGGCCTGGTCCTCGATGACGTCGGTGAGCGGGCAGGCCGCCGACGTCAGGGTCATGTCGACGGTCGCGATGTTCGACTCGTCGACGTGGATGCCGTAGATGAGGCCGAGGTTGACGACGTCGATGCCCAGTTCGGGGTCGACGACGTCCATCAGGGCCTCGCGGAGCTCCTCCTCCGAGGCGGGCTTCATCTCCACGGTCTCGCTCATGCCGTCTTCCTTTCGGCGTCGGCGCCGTCCAGCGCCTGGGCCGTCGCGTCCTTCCAGGCCATCCAGCTCAGCAGGGCGCACTTGACCCGGGCCGGATACTTGGACACCCCGGCGAACGCGACCGCGTCCTCCAGGACCTCCTCCATCGCGTCGTCGGGCTCGATCTTCCCCTTGGACTGCATCAGCTCCAGGAAGGTCTCCTGGATCTTCTGCGCCTCGGCCAGGTCCTTGCCGACCAGGAGGTCGTTCAGCACCGAGGCCGAGGCCTGGCTGATGGAGCAGCCCTGCCCCTCGTAGCTGACGTCCTCGATCGTCGTACCGTCGTACTTCACACGGAGGGTGATCTCGTCGCCGCACGTCGGGTTGACGTGGTGCACCTCGGCGTCACCGTCCCGCAAGCCCCGCCCGTGCGGGTGCTTGTAGTGGTCCAGGATGACGTCCTGGTACATGGAGTCCAGCTTCACGCCTCAGCCCCTCATCCGAAGAAGTTCCGTACGTGCTCCAGGCCGTCGACCAGGGCGTCGATCTCGGCCGGCGTGGAGTACAGATAGAACGACGCTCGCGTGGTCGCAGGAATTCCGTACCGCAGGCAGACCGGCCGGGCGCAGTGGTGACCGACCCGGACCGCGATGCCCTGTTCGTCGAGGACCTGGCCCACGTCGTGCGGGTGGATGTCGCCGAGCGTGAAGGAGATCGCCGCGCCGCGGTCCTCGGCCGTGGTCGGGCCGATGATGCGCAGGTCGGGGACCTCCGCGAGCCGCTTCACCGCGTACTCGGTGAGCGCGTGCTCGTGCGCGAGGACCTTGTCCATGCCGATCGCGTTCAGGTAGTCGATCGCCGCACCCAGGCCGATGGCCTGCGAGATCGGCGGGGTGCCGGCCTCGAACTTGTGCGGGGCGGGGGCGTAGGTCGAGGAGTGCATCGACACCGTCTCGATCATCTCGCCGCCGCCGAGGAACGGAGGCAGGTCCTCCAGGAGTTCCTGGCGGCCCCAGAGCACGCCGATGCCGGTCGGGCCGCACATCTTGTGGCCGGTGAAGGCCACGAAGTCGGCCTGCAGGGCCTGTACGTCCAGCGGCATGTGCGGGGCGGCCTGCGAGGCGTCGATGCAGACCAGGGCGCCGACCTCCTGGGCGCGGCGCACTATCGCCTCGACCGGGTTGAGGGTGCCGAGGATGTTGGAGACCAGCACGAAGGAGACGATCTTCGTCTTCTCGGTGATGACCTCCTCGATGTTCGACAGGTCCAGGCGGCCGTCGTCGGTCAGGCCGAACCACTTCAGCTTCGCGCCCGTGCGCTGCGCCAGCAGCTGCCACGGCACGATGTTGGAGTGGTGCTCCATCTCGGTGATGACGATCTCGGTGTCATGGTCCACCCGGTAGGGCTCGTCGGCCCAGCCGAGCATGTTCGCCACGAGGTTGAGCGACTCGGAGGCGTTCTTCGTGAAGATCACCTCGTCGCGGCTGGGCGCGTTGACGAACGCCGCGACCTTGTCGCGGGCGCCCTCGTACAGCGCCGTGGCCTCCTCGGCGAGCACGTGCACACCGCGGTGCACGTTGGCGTTGTGCTGTTCGTAGTACTCGGACAGCACGTCGAGCACCTGGCGCGGGGTCTGCGAGGTCGCCGCGTTGTCCAGGTACACGAGCTTCTTGCCGTCGTGGACCAGCCGGTCCAGCACGGGGAAGTCCTTGCGGATCGCCTCGGTGTCGAGGAGGCCCGGCAGCTGTGTCACGCGGATGCGCCACCCTTCACGTATGCCTCGTAGCCCTCGTTCTCCAGCTTGTCCGCCAGCTCGGCGCCGCCGGACTCGGCGATGCGGCCGTCGGCGAACACGTGCACGAAGTCGGGCTTGATGTAGCGCAGGATGCGCGTGTAGTGCGTGATCAGCAGGGTGCCGACCTCGCCGGTCTCGCGGACGCGGTTGACGCCCTCGGAGACGATCCGCAGCGCGTCGACGTCCAGGCCGGAGTCGGTCTCGTCGAGGATCGCGACCTTCGGCTTGAGCAGTTCGAGCTGGAGGATCTCGTGGCGCTTCTTCTCACCGCCGGAGAAGCCCTCGTTGACGTTGCGCTCGGCGAAGGCGGGGTCCATGTGGAGCCGCTCCATGGTCTCCTTGACCTCCTTCACCCAGGTGCGCAGCTTGGGGGCCTCGCCGCGGATGGCGGTGGCGGAGGTGCGCAGGAAGTTGGAGACCGAGACGCCGGGGACCTCGACCGGGTACTGCATCGCCAGGAACAGGCCGGCGCGGGCGCGCTCGTCGACGGACATCTCCAGGACGTCCTCGCCGTCGAGGGTGACGGTGCCGCCGGTGATCGTGTACTTCGGGTGACCCGCGAGCGAGTAGGCGAGGGTCGACTTGCCGGAGCCGTTGGGGCCCATGATGGCGTGCGTCTCGCCCTGCTTCACGGTGAGGTCGACGCCCTTGAGGATCTCCTTCGTGGCGTTGTCGGCCTCGACGGTGACGTGCAGGTCTCGGATTTCAAGCGTTGCCATGGATGCCTCAGGACTCCTGGGAGAGGGAGACGAGCACGTCGTCCCCTTCGATCTTTACGGGGTATACGGGGACGGGACGCGTCGCCGGAAGACTGTCGGGCTTGCCGGAACGGAGGTCGAAGCGCGAGCCGTGCAGCCAGCACTCGATGTGGCAGTCGTCGACCTCGCCCTCGGCGAGCGAGACGTTCGCGTGCGAGCAGATGTCGTGGATCGCGAACACCTCGCCCTCGGTGTGCACCACGGAGATGGGCGTGCCGTCGAGTTCCACCCGCTTCGGGGTGTCCTCCTCCAGCTCGCTCAGCGCGCACACACGTACAAAGGCACCGCTCATGCGACGGACGCCTCCAGCTCCTCCTCGATCTTGGCGAGCAGGCGCTCCTCGATGTCCTTGACACCGATCTGCTGGACCAGTTCGGCGAAGAAGCCACGGACGACGAGGCGGCGGGCCTCGTGCTCCGGGATGCCGCGGGCCATCAGGTAGAAGAGCTGCTCGTCGTCGAAGCGTCCGGTGGCGGAGGCGTGGCCGGCGCCGACGATCTCACCGGTCTCGATCTCCAGGTTCGGCACGGAGTCGACCCGGGCGCCGTCGGTCAGCACCAAGTTGCGGTTCATCTCGTAGGTGTCGGTGCCCTCGGCCCGGGCCTCGATGAGCACGTCACCGATCCACACCGCGTGCGCCTGCTCGCCCTGGAGGGCGCCCTTGTACACGACGTTCGACTTGCAGTGCGGGGCGTCGTGGTCGACGAAGAGGCGGTGCTCCTGGTGCTGGCCCGAGTCGGTGAAGTACAGGCCGAGCATCTCGACCTCGCCGCCGGCCCCGGCGTACGTCACGCGCGGGTGCAGCCGGACCACGTCGCCGCCGAAGGTGACGACGACCGACCTGAAGGTGGCGTCCCGGCCGACCAGCGCGTTGTGCTGGCCGACGTGGACGGCCTTGTCGTCCCAGTCCTGGACGGAGACGACGGTGAGCTTGGCGCCGTCGCCCAGGAGGTAGTCGACGTTGGCGGCGAGGACCGCGTCACCGGTGTGGTCGATGACGACGACGGCCTCGGCGAAGGCGCCCAGCTCGACGACCTGGTGGCCGTAGGCGACCCCGCCCTCGCCGTGCACCGCGATGCGGATCGGCTCGGTCAGGACGGTCTCCTTGGGGACGGTCACGACCGAGGCCTGCTCGAAGGCGGAGTAGGCCTGCGCGGCGACGCGGTCGACCGGGGTGCCGGCCTTGCCGAGCCGCGCGTCGTCACGGCCGACGCTCTCCACGGTCACGCCCTCGGGGGCCTGGATGTCCACCTTCACGCCGGTGCCGGTGGCGGTCGCGGTGCCGTCGTGCAGACCACGCAGCCGCTCCAGCGGGGTGAAGCGCCATTCCTCCTCCCGGCCGTGCGGGACCGGGAAGTCCGCCACGTCGAAGGACGGGGGCGCGCTCATGCGGGTGGCGACGGTCGACTCCGCGGCCACCGCGATCTGGCCGGCGGTGGTGGAACCCACCGGTGGGGGCGCCCCCTGTCCGAGCGGAGTCGGGGACTGGGGGGAGTTCTGGGCCTCAGCCATGGCTGTCGGTCTGCTCTCTTCCTACGTCAGTGTTCGCTGGCTGTCTCGGCGGGCGGTCGTCAGCCGACCGCGCCTTCCATCTGCAGCTCGATCAGCCGGTTCAGCTCCAGCGCGTACTCCATGGGGAGTTCCTTGGCGATCGGCTCGACGAAGCCGCGCACGATCATCGCCATCGCCTCGAACTCGGACAGACCGCGGCTCATCAGGTAGAAGAGCTGGTCCTCGGAGACCTTGGAGACGGTCGCCTCGTGGCCCATGGACACGTCGTCCTCACGGACGTCCACGTAGGGGTAGGTGTCGGAGCGGGAGATGGTGTCGACGAGCAGCGCGTCGCACAGCACGTTGGACTTGGAGCCCGCGGCGCCCTCACCGATCTCGACCAGGCCGCGGTACGAGGTGCGGCCGCCGCCGCGCGCCACCGACTTGGAGACGATGTTGGAGGAGGTGTTCGGCGCCATGTGCACCATCTTGGAACCGGCGTCCTGGTGCTGGCCCTCGCCCGCGAAGGCGATGGACAGGGTCTCGCCCTTGGCGTGCTCGCCCATCAGGTAGACGGCCGGGTACTTCATCGTCACCTTGGAGCCGATGTTGCCGTCGATCCACTCCATGGTCGCGCCCTCGTAGGCGACGGCGCGCTTGGTGACCAGGTTGTAGACGTTGTTCGACCAGTTCTGGATGGTCGTGTAGCGGCAGCGGGCGTTCTTCTTGACGATGATCTCGACGACCGCGGAGTGCAGGGAGTCCGACTTGTAGATCGGGGCCGTGCAGCCCTCGACGTAGTGCACGTAGGCACCCTCGTCGACGATGATCAGGGTCCGCTCGAACTGGCCCATGTTCTCCGTGTTGATGCGGAAGTAGGCCTGGAGCGGGATCTCGACGTGCACGCCCTTCGGCACGTAGATGAAGGAGCCGCCGGACCACACGGCGGTGTTCAGCGCGGCGAACTTGTTGTCGCCGGCCGGGATGACCGTGCCGAAGTACTCCTTGAAGAGCTCCGGGTGCTCCTTCAGGGCGGTGTCGGTGTCCAGGAAGATGACGCCCTGCTCCTCCAGGTCCTCGCGGATCTGGTGGTAGACGACCTCCGACTCGTACTGGGCGGCCACACCGGCGACCAGGCGCTGCTTCTCGGCCTCGGGGATGCCCAGCTTGTCGTAGGTGTTCTTGATGTCCTCGGGCAGGTCCTCCCAGGACTCCGCCTGCTTCTCCGTGGAGCGCACGAAGTACTTGATGTTGTCGAAGTCGATCCCCGACAGGTCCGAGCCCCAGTTCGGCATGGGCTTCTTCTCGAAGAGCTTCAGGCCCTTGAGGCGCAGCTTCGTCATCCACTCCGGCTCGGACTTCTTGCCCGAGATGTCACGGACGACGTCCTCGTTCAGGCCGCGCCTGGCAGAGGCACCGGCCACGTCGGAGTCGGCCCAGCCGTATTCGTACTTGCCCAGGCCCTCGAGTTCGGGGTGGGCAGTCTCCGTGGGGAGAGTCATGCGGGGTTCCTCCCGGCCGTGCTTGCGGATGCGTTGTCTGTCTGGGAAATCCTGGGGATGAACGTCGTGCAGACGCCGTCGCCGTGGGCGATGGTCGCCAGTCGCTGGACATGGGTACCCAGCAGTTCGGCGAAGATCTCCGTCTCCGCCTCGCACAGCTGGGGGAACTGTTCCGCGACGTGGGCGACCGGGCAGTGGTGCTGGCAGAGCTGCTCGCCGACCGGTGCGCTGCGCGCCGTAGCAGCGTACCCGTCCTGGCTCAGGGCCTTGGCGAGCGCTTCGGCGCGTTCACCGGGGCCCGCCGCCTCGATCGCCCGGCGGTAGGCGCTCGCCTGGGCGGCGATGCGGGCCCGGGCGAAGGCGGCGACCGCCTCCTGGCCGCCCTCGCGCTCGGCGATCCAGCGCATGGCGTCCGCGGCGAGCTTGTCGTACGACTGGTCGAAGGCGTCCCGGCCGCAGTCGGTGAGCGCGAAGACCTTGGCGGGCCGGCCGCGCGTCCGGGCGCCGTACACCCGCCGCTCGCGGGCCTCCACGACGTCGTCGGCGACCAGCGCGTCCAGGTGGCGCCGCACGGCGGCCTGGGTGAGCCCCAGCCTGCCGGCCAGCTCGGCGACGGTCGAGGGACCGTGGTCCAGGATGGACCGCGCGACCCGGTTGCGCGTGGAACGCTCCCCGGTCGCGAACTCCTCCTGCGGGGCCCCCGTGGGGGTCTCCCGAGCCTCGCCGACGTTTTTCACAACGCCATTGTTGCGTAATTCCTCGGACCCTGACAAGCGCCGCCGGTCAGGGCGCACGGTGCCCTGCGTCACTTAGGCGAACCTAATCCGACCTGCGGAAACGGTCGGTGATCGATCAAACGGGTGGCGGCTTCCCTCCGGGTGCGCCAGACTCCCCGGCCATGCCCGCACCCCTGCCGACCGGCCCTCTTGTGACCCGCGACACGGTCGCCGCCGCCCTGCGCGCCCTCGGAGTACGGCCCGGCGAGGTCCTTCTGGTCCACTCCTCCCTGAAGTCCCTCGGCTGGGTCTGCGGAGGCCCCGTCGCCGTCGTCCGGGGGCTCCTCGACGCCCTCGGCCCGGACGGCACCCTCGTCGTCCCCGCCCACAGCGGCGACCTCTCCGACCCGGCCCTGTGGGGCAACCCGCCGGTGCCCGAGGAGTGGTGGGACACCATCCGGGCCACCCTGCCCGCCTACGACCCCGCCACGACGCCCACCTGCGGCGTCGGCGTCGTCCCCGAGACCGTCCGGACCTGGCCGGGCGCCCTGCGCAGCGCCCACCCCCAGACGTCGTTCGCCGCGGTCGGCCCGCGCGCGCGGGAGATCACCGACGGCCACGCCACCGACTGCCGGCTGGGCGAGCAAAGTCCCCTGGCCCGGCTGGAGGCCGCCGGCGCCCGCGTGCTCCTGCTCGGTGCCGGATACGACACCTGCACCTGCTTCCACCTCGCCGAGTACCGCGTCCCCGCGCCCCTCGTGCGGGAGGGCAGACCCGGACCGCGCGGCTGGGAGACCGTGACCGAGGTGTCGGTCACCTCCGAACGGTTCGGCGAACTCGGGCACGACTTCGAACGGGACCGGCCCGTCGCCATCGGAAAGGTCGGCGCGGCCGACGCCCGGCTCTTCCCCGTGGCCGACGCGGTCGCCTACGCCGAACGCTGGCTCCCCCTGCACCGTCCCCGTGAGGAGGACATCACGCACCCGCCCGCCTGAAGCGCCCGGCGCGTCCCTAGACTCTGGACCCATGCGAAGTGAGCCAGTGGTCCAGGTGCAGTCCCTGGTGAAGCGGTACGGCACCAAGACCGCGGTGGACGGCCTCGACCTGGTGGCGCGGGCGGGTGTGACCGCCGTTCTCGGTCCCAACGGCGCCGGCAAGACGACCACGGTCGAGACCTGCGAGGGGTACCGGAAGCCGGACTCCGGCACGGTGCGCGTCCTGGGCCTCGACCCGGTCGGGCAGTCCGCCGCGCTGCGCCCCCGGGTCGGCGTGATGCTGCAGTCCGGCGGCGTCTACTCCGGGGCCAGGGCCGAGGAGATGCTCCGGCACGTCGCCAGGCTGCACGCCCACCCCCTGGACGTGGACGCCCTGATCGAACGGCTGGGGCTGGGCGGCTGCGGGCGGACGAGCTACCGCCGCCTCTCCGGCGGCCAGCAGCAGCGCCTCGCGCTCGCCATGGCCGTCGTCGGCCGCCCCGAGCTGGTCTTCCTCGACGAACCGACCGCCGGTCTCGACCCGCAGGCCCGCCGGGCCACCTGGGACCTGGTGCGCGACCTGCGCGCCGACGGGGTGTCCGTGATCCTCACCACCCACCACATGGACGAGGCCGAACAACTCGCCGACGACGTCGCGATCATCGACGCCGGCCGGGTCATCGCACAGGGCTCCCCCGAGGAGCTGTGCCGCGGCGGCGCGGAGAACACCCTGCGCTTCAGCGGCCGCCCCGGCCTCGACGTCGCCTCCCTGCTCAAGGCCCTGCCCCCCGAGTCCTCCGCCGCCGAACTGACGCCCGGCGCGTACCGGGTGGTCGGCGAGATCGACCCCCAACTGCTCGCCACGGTGACGTCCTGGTGCGCGCAGCACGGTGTGATGCCCGACCGGATCTCCGTGGAACGGCACACACTCGAGGACGTCTTTTTGGAGCTGACCGGCAAGGAGCTGCGTTCATGAACCCGTCCCGCACCGAGCCCGGCCGGGGGTCCGGGGGGCGCCCCCCGGAAGGACACAGCCTGGAGCTGACCGGCAAGGAGCTGCGTTCATGAATCCGTCCCGCACCGAGCCCGGCCGGGGGTCCGGGGGTCGCCCCCCGGGAGGACACAGCCTGGAGCTGACCGGCAAGGAGCTGCGCTCGTGACCACCGCCACCGGCTCACCGACGGGCACGTACACGCCCGATCCCGGCGCCGCCCCGCTGAGCCGCATGATCGCGGCACAGGCGGCGCTGGAGACGAAGATGCTGCTGCGCAACGGCGAGCAGCTGCTGCTCACCGTCGTCATCCCGACCCTGCTGCTGGCGCTGTTCAGTTCCGTGGACATCGTGGACACCGGCGCGGGCAAGGCCGTGGACTTCCTCACACCCGGCGTCCTGGCGCTCGCCGTCATGTCGACGGCGTTCACCGGGCAGGCCATCGCCACCGGCTTCGAGCGCCGCTACGGCGTTCTGAAGCGGCTGGCCTCCTCCCCGCTGCCGCGCTGGGCCCTGATGACCGCCAAGACGGTGTCCGTGCTGGTCACCGAGGTGCTCCAGGTGATCCTGCTGACGGTGATCGCCTTCGCGCTCGGCTGGTCCCCGCACGGCGGGCCGCTCGCCGTGCTGGTGCTGCTGGTGCTCGGTACGGCCGCGTTCTCCGGGCTCGGCCTGCTGATGGCCGGCACGCTCAAGGCCGAGGCGACCCTGGCCGCCGCCAACCTGGTGTTCCTGCTGCTGCTCGTCGGCGGCGGCGTGATCGTGCCGCTGGACAAGTTCCCCGCCGGCGCCCAGGACGTGCTGGGTCTGCTGCCGATCTCGGCCCTGTCCGACGGGCTGCGGGACGTGCTCCAGCACGGCGCCGCGATGCCGTGGGGCGACGCCGGGATCCTCGCCGGGTGGGCGGTCGTGGCCCTGGCCGCCGCCGGGAAGTTCTTCCGCTGGGAGTAGGACCGCGGACCCCATGGACCCTCGTGAGACGGACCCTCGTGAAAGCGTGCACAAGCGGCGCCCTACGATGGAACGCGTGCCGAACCTGACCCGCGACGACGCCGTGTCCGCCGTACGCAACCCGCTCGCCTTCATCGCCGGACGCTGGACCCCGCAGCCAAGGACCGTCCGGCGGGCGGCCATGGCCGCGCTCGTCATGGCGGTGATCATCGTCGTCACCGGCGGCGCCGTGCGGCTGACCGGCTCCGGCCTGGGCTGCCCCACCTGGCCGACCTGCACCGACGACTCGCTGACCACGACCCGTGCGATGGGCTTCCACGGGGTCATCGAGTTCGGCAACCGCATGCTGACGTACGTGCTGTGCGCCGCCGTCGGCTGGGCCATCGTCGCCGCCCGCGCGCAGAAGCCCTGGCGGCGCGGCCTGACCCGGCTGGGCTGGGCGCAGTTCTGGGTGGTCATGGGCAACGCGGTGCTCGGCGGCATCGTCGTCCTCGTCGGGCTGAACCCCTACACCGTCGCGGCGCACTTCCTGCTCACCACCGCGCTGATCGCGGTCGCCACGGTGATGTGGCAGCGCACCCGTGAGGGTGACGGGCAGCCGCGTCCGCTGGTCGGCAAGGCGGTGCAGCAGCTGGTGTGGTTCCTGGTCGTCGCGAGCGTGCTGCTGATCGCGGCGGGCACGGTGGTGACCGGCGCGGGTCCGCACGCGGGCGACTCCGCGGAGGTCGAGCGCATCCCGCTCGACTGGGAGACGGTCGCCAAGGCGCACGCGGTGCTGGCCTGGATCGTGGTGACGCTGACGTTCGCCCTGTGGTTCGTCCTCAAGGCCGTGGACGCGCCCAAGGGGCCGCTGCACCGCACGCGGGACCTGTTCCTGGTCCTGCTCGCCCAGGGCGTCATCGGGTACGTGCAGTACTTCACGCACCTGCCGGAGGTCCTGGTGGGCCTGCACATGCTGGGGTCCTGCCTGATGTGGATCGGCGTGCTGCGGGTGCTGCTGTCGCTGCGCGAGCGGCCTGAGACGGTGAGCGGCAGGCTGCCGGAGGCGCCGGTGGAGACGGCCTCGCTGACGAAGGCGTAACGGCGCCGGGCCGCGTCGGGGATCCGCGCACAGGGGCGCCTGCGGGCAGGGCGCCCGCGCGCGGAGCCCGCGCCCAGGGGCGCCCCGCCGGTCACGGAAGCCGACGGGTCACTCCAGTCCGTACACCCGCCGTGCGTTGCCCGCCGCGACCATCCGTGCCACCCGCCGCGCGTCCTGCGCCGACCAGGCGCCCTCCGCGACCCAGGCGCCGAGCACCCGCCCCAGCGCCTCACGGAACAGCCGGGCCCCCACCAGGTGCAGCTCGGGCAGTCCGCCGGCGCCGCTGGAGAAGAGGACCTTGCCGAAGGGGGCCAGCTCCAGGACCTCGGCGAGCACCGTGGCGGCCCGTGCGCCGGTGCGCGCCGGCGCGGCGCCCGAGTCGGTGTACACGTGCGGGAAGACCGCGGCGAGGTGCGCGGCGTTGCGGTGGTGCGGGTAGCCGTGCAGCAGGACCAGGTCCGTGCCCAGACCCGCGGTCGCGCGGACGAAGTCCGTCAGCAGCACCGGGTCCGTGCGGCCGGCGCGTCCGCCCGGCCCGGCCGGCCCGGCGTGCAGCTGGAGCGGCCGCCCGGAGGCCACCGCGATCCACAGCAGGTGGCGCAGCAGCACCGGATCGCTCAGCTCCCCGCCGACCTCACGCCCAGCCAGCCAGCGTCCCGCGGCGCCGCGCACCTGGCTGGGCCCCGGCGGCTCGGGCGCGAGCGCCAGGCCGTGCCGCAGGGCCGCCACGGAGGTGAAGGCGACCGCCTGGGCCGCCGCGCCGTGCACCGACTCGGCGAGGTTCGCCAGGAAGGACCCGACGGTTCCCGAGGTGTCGGCGACCTGCTCGGCGAGGAGTTCCAGGCGGACGACCTCGTGGGCGGCGGCGGCCCCCGCCGAGGCCATCTCGCCGGGTCCCGTGAGGTCGCCGGGGAGCCCGGTGTCCACCAGGTAGGCGGTGACGCCGCTACCGCGCAGCAGTCTGCGGCCGGCCTCCAGGACGCCCAGCTCGCGGCGCCGGGCGAGGTAGCGGGCGGGCGGGCAGTGCGGTTCCAGGCCGAGCAGCGGGGGGCACCAGCGGCGTACGGCGAAACCGGTCTGGGTGTCGAAGAGGGTGGTGCCCGGGGCGGGCGGCCCCTCGGTGCGGGCCAGCTGGGCCTCGAAGGTGCCGAGGCCCAGTTCCGTCCGCAGGACGCCGTGGCAGTGCTGGTCCACGAGGGACGGCGTTTCGATCATCCGGTCTCCCCCGGCTGGACCACATCCTCCGTAAGGTCCTAACGGGTGAACCGGCTCTCAGGTGTTGCCCGCCCCGCGGCTTTGTTCAGCCGTTGGCCGGGCCGCCGAGCTGGATGCCGGCCATCCGCTTCCACTCGTAGGGGCCCGTCCGCACCTTGGCGGCGAACTCGCCGTCGAAGGACTCGTGGACGGTGATCCCGGACTCGCGCACGGCCTGCTCGGCGATGGCGTAGGTGGGGGCCACGACGTCGCCCCAGGTGCCGTCCTCGCCGACGAGGACGATCCGGGCGCCGCGCTGTCCGATGTACGCGACCTGTCCCTCGGCCCCGCCGTGCGCCTTGGCGAAGGAGCCGATCCGCTGGGCGAGGCGGGCCGCCTTGCGCTCGGCCTTGGGGTCAACCTGCTGCGTGTCTGCCATGGCCAGGATGCTACCGACGGGTAGAGCGAACGGCGACGGGCGGGGTACGTGGCCTTGACCACGTGCCCCGCCCGTGGCGGACGTCAGGGGATGTCAGCGCAGGAAGGGGTCCACCGCCACCGCGACGAAGAGGATCGACACGTAGGTGATCGACCAGTGGAACAGGCGCATCTCCTTCAGCTTCGCGCCGGTCACCTCGGCCTTGGCGCGGTTCTGCAGCCCGTGCGCCTCCCACAGCCAGAAGCCGCCGGCCAGCAGGGCGACCACCGTGTAGAACCAGCCCGTGTAGCCGAGCGGCGTCAGCAGCAGCGAGACGACGACCATCACCCAGCTGTAGATGACGATCTGCCGGGCCACCACCTTGTTGGAGGCGATCACCGGGAGCATCGGCACGCCCACGCGCGCGTAGTCCTCCTTGACCTTCATGGACAGCGGCCAGTAGTGCGGCGGCGTCCAGAAGAACATGACGAGGAAGAGGATGACCGGCGCCCACGACATCGAGTTCGTGACCGCGGACCAGCCGATGAGCACCGGCAGGCAGCCGGCGATGCCGCCCCACACGATGTTCTGCGACGTGCGCCGCTTGAGGATCATCGTGTAGACGACGACGTAGAAGAGGAGCGCTCCGAGCGACAGCCACGCCGACAGCCAGTTGACGGTGAGACCGAACAGCAGTGTCGAGACGACCGCCAGGGTGATGCCGAAGGCGAGGCACTCGCGCGGGCTGACCATCCCGGTGACCAGCGGGCGCTGCGAGGTGCGGTCCATGAGCGCGTCGATGTCACGGTCGATGTACATGTTGAGCGCGTTGGCGCCGCCCGCGGACAGGTAGCCGCCGACGCAGGTGAGCAGCACCAGTTTCAGGTTGGGCACACCCTGCTGCGCCAGGAACATCACCGGAACGGTGGTGATGAGCAGCAGCTCGATGATCCGCGGCTTGGTCAGTGCCACGAACGCCTTGACACGGGCCCCGAACGACCGGTTGCTCGGGCTCTGACCTGCACCGAGTACTCCCTCCCCCAGGGCCTTAAGGGCCTGGGAGGGACCCCCAGGACGGGATTCGACGGCCGTCACGCACACCCCTGACAGAGACTCCCAGCGAGCCCCGCCCCTGTGAACAGGGGGTAAAGACTCGCGCGTACCACGCCACTGTAGACGTTGCCCAGACCCGGACATTCGCGGGGGTGGGTCGTGTTGGCGCAGCCCGCCCGGCAGCCGCCGGACGCCGGTCGCGGGGGCGGGCCGGCGCGGGCGTCCGGAATGGGTTTCCGACGGGCGCGCGACGGCTCGAATGAGCGATCGGATGAGCGCCCCCGTATTCACTTGCCGAATAAGGGAAGGAGCCGTCGGGAGGCGGATTTCCCGGAGTCCCGGCAGTCTTGAATGACTCGAAAAAACGCACGTCTTTACGGGGGTAGGCTCAACAGCGGCCGGCCGGCGCCAGAACGCCGGCAGCCGGTGCCCGGACACGCGCACCGGCATCCGACATGTGGAGAGGAGCCCTGAACCAGGGTGAGCACCAAGCCGACCACCACAGACCTCGAGTGGACCGAGTTGGACCAGCGTGCGGTGGACACCGCGCGCGTCCTGGCCGCCGATGCCGTACAGAAGGTCGGAAACGGCCATCCGGGTACGGCGATGAGCCTGGCTCCTGCCGCCTACACCCTGTTCCAGAAGGTGATGCGGCACGACCCCGCCGACCCGCAGTGGGTGGGCCGCGACCGCTTCGTGCTGTCCGCCGGTCATTCCTCCCTGACCCTCTACACCCAGCTGTACCTGGCCGGGTTCGGCCTGGAGCTGGAGGACCTGGAGTCCTTCCGCACCTGGGGCTCCAAGACCCCGGGCCACCCGGAGTACGGGCACACGGCCGGTGTGGAGACGACGACCGGTCCGCTGGGCCAGGGCGTGGCCAACGCCGTGGGCATGGCGATGGCGTCCCGCTACGAGCGCGGACTGTTCGACCCGGAGGCCCCCGCCGGCCAGTCCCCCTTCGACCACTTCGTCTACTGCATCGCCGGTGACGGCTGCCTCCAGGAGGGCATCTCCGCCGAGGCGTCCTCGATGGCCGGCCACCAGAAGCTCGGCAACCTGATCCTGCTGTGGGACGACAACCACATCTCGATCGAGGGCGACACCGAGACGGCCGTCTCCGAGGACACCGTCAAGCGGTACGAGGCCTACGGCTGGCACGTGCAGCGCGTGGAGCCCAAGGCCGACGGCGACCTGGACCCGCAGGCCATCTACGCGGCGATCCAGGAGGCCAAGGCGGTCACCGACCGGCCGTCCTTCATCGCGATGCGCTCGATCATCGCCTGGCCGGCCCCGCACGCGCAGAACACCGAGGCCGCGCACGGCTCGGCGCTGGGCGAGGACGAGGTCGCGGCCACCAAGCGCGTCCTCGGCTTCGACCCCGACAAGCACTTCGACGTCTCCGACGAGGTCATCGGCCACACCCGCGAGGCTCTGGAGCGCGGCCGGGAGGCGAAGGCCGTCTGGGAGAAGTCCTTCCAGGCCTGGCGTGAGGCGAACGCGGAGCGGGCCGCCGAGTTCGACCGCATCGCCGCCGCCGAGCTGCCGGCCGGCTGGGCCGAGAAGGTCCCGGTCTTCGAGGCGGGCAAGAGCGTGGCCACCCGCGCGGCCTCCGGCAAGGTGCTCCAGGCCCTCGGCGAGGTGCTGCCCGAGCTGTGGGGCGGCTCCGCCGACCTGGCCGGCTCGAACAACACCACGATCGACAAGACGTCGTCGTTCCTGCCCGAGGGCAACCCGCTGCCGGAGGCGAGCCCCTACGGCCGCACGATCCACTTCGGCATCCGCGAGCACTCGATGGGCGCCGAGCTGAACGGCATCACGCTGCACGGCAACACCCGCGCGTACGGCGGCACCTTCCTCGTCTTCTCCGACTACATGCGCAACGCGGTGCGCCTGTCGGCGCTGATGCACCTGCCGGTGACGTACGTGTGGACGCACGACTCCATCGGCCTGGGCGAGGACGGCCCCACCCACCAGCCGGTCGAGCACCTCGCCTCGCTGCGCGCCATCCCCGGCCTGAACGTGGTCCGCCCCGCCGACGCCAACGAGACCGCCATCGCCTGGACCGAGATCCAGCGCCGCTGGACCAAGGAGTTCGGCAAGGGCGCCCCGCACGGCCTCGCGCTGACCCGCCAGGGCGTGCCGACGTACGAGCCCAACGACGACACCGTGCGCGGCGGCTACGTCCTGTTCGAGGCCGAGGGCGGCGAGCCGCAGGTCATCCTGATCGCCACCGGGTCCGAGGTGCACGTGGCCGTGGAGGCCCGGGAGCAGCTCCAGACCGACGGCGTTCCCACCCGCGTGGTGTCCATGCCGTGCGTCGAGTGGTTCGAGGAGCAGGACCAGGGGTACCGGGACAGCGTGCTGCCCCCGGCCGTGCGCGCCCGCGTCGCGGTCGAGGCCGGTGTCGCCCTGACCTGGCACAAGTACGTCGGGGACGCCGGACGCATTGTTTCCCTGGAGCACTTCGGTGCTTCCGCCGACGCCAAGGTGCTGTTCCGCGAATTCGGTTTCACCGCCGAGAACGTGGCCGCCAAGGCGCGGGAATCCCTCGCCGCCGCCCAGCGCTGACGCTCATATACGACACGTAGGAGATGCAATTTCCATGACAGACGCACTCAAGCGCCTCTCCGATGAAGGCGTCGCGATCTGGCTGGACGACCTGTCGCGCAAGCGGATCACGTCCGGCAACCTCGCCGAGCTGATCGACCAGCAGCACGTCGTGGGCGTCACCACCAACCCGACGATCTTCCAGAAGGCGATCTCGCAGGGCGACGGCTACGACCAGCAGGTGTCGGACCTCGCCGCCCGCCGGGTCACCGTCGAAGAGGCCATCCGCATGATCACCACGGCGGACGTCCGCGACGCCGCCGACATCCTGCGCCCGGTCTTCGACGCCACCGACGGCCAGGACGGCCGGGTCTCCATCGAGGTCGACCCCCGTCTGGCGCACAACACCAAGGCGACGGTCGCCGAGGCCCGCCAGCTGGCCTGGCTGGTGGACCGCCCCAACACGCTCATCAAGATCCCGGCCACGCAGGCGGGTCTGCCGGCCATCGCCGAGACCATCGGCAACGGGATCAGCGTCAACGTCACGCTGATCTTCTCGCTGGAGCGCTACCGCGCGGTCATGGACGCCTACCTGAGCGGCCTGGAGAAGGCCAAGGAGCGCGGCCTGGACCTGTCCAAGATCCACTCGGTGGCGTCCTTCTTCGTCTCCCGCGTCGACACCGAGATCGACCGGCGCATCGACGAGATGGGCACCGACGAGGCCAAGGCCCTGCGCGGCAAGGCCGGCGTGGCCAACGCGCGCCTGGCCTACCAGGCCTACGAGGAGGTCTTCTCCTCCGACCGCTGGAACGCGCTGGAGAACGCCGGTGCGAACAAGCAGCGTCCGCTGTGGGCCTCCACCGGTGTGAAGGACAAGGCGTACAAGGACACCATGTACGTCGAGGAACTGGTGGCGCCGAACACGGTGAACACCATGCCGGAGGCCACCTTGGAGGCCACCGAGGACCACGGCGAGATCCGCGGCGACGCGGTCCGCGGCACCTACGAGCAGGCCCGTGCCGACCTCGACGCCCTGGAGAGGATCGGCATCTCCTACGACGAGGTGGTCCAGGTCCTGGAGGACGAGGGCGTCGACAAGTTCGAGGGCTCCTGGAACGACCTGCTGAAGTCGACCGAGGCGGAGCTGGAGCGCCTCGCCCCCGCGGAGGGCTGACGCCTTGTCGCCTCTTTCCGGCACCGGGGCGAACCCGCTCCGTGACCCCGCCGACCGACGGCTCCCGCGTATCGCGGGGCCGTCGGGCCTGGTCATCTTCGGCGTGACGGGCGACCTGTCGCGCAAGAAGCTGATGCCCGCCGTCTACGACCTCGCCAACCGCGGCCTGCTGCCGCCGGGCTTCTCGCTGGTCGGCTTCGCCCGGCGCGACTGGGAGCACGAGGACTTCGCCCAGGTCGTGCACGACGCCGTCAAGGAGCACTCGCGCACGCCGTTCCGCGAGGAGGTCTGGCAGCAGCTCAGCCAGGGCATGCGGTTCGTGCAGGGCACCTTCGACGACGACGAGGCGTTCGAACGGCTGCGCGGCACCATCGAGGAACTCGACAAGGCGCAGGGCACGGGCGGCAACTTCGCCTTCTACCTGTCCGTACCGCCGAAGTCCTTCCCGGTCGTCATCCAGCAGCTGAAGAAGCACCAGCTGGCCGACCAGACGGGCGGCTCCTGGCGGCGCGCGGTCATCGAGAAGCCGTTCGGCCACGACCTGGAGTCGGCCGAGGAGCTGAACAAGGTCGTCCACGAGGTCTTCGCCCCGGACCAGGTCTTCCGCATCGACCACTACCTGGGCAAGGAGACCGTCCAGAACATCCTGGCGCTGCGCTTCGCCAACACCATGTTCGAGCCGATCTGGAACCGGTCCTTCGTGGACCACGTGCAGATCACCATGGCGGAGGACATCGGCATCGGCGGCCGGGCCGGGTACTATGACGGCATCGGCGCCGCCCGTGACGTCATCCAGAACCACCTGCTCCAGCTGATGGCGCTCACCGCGATGGAGGAGCCCGCCTCCTTCGGCGCGGACGCGCTGGCGGCGGAGAAGGAGAAGGTGCTCGGCGCCGTCCGGCTGCCCGGGGACCTCGGCTCGACGACCGTGCGCGGGCAGTACGCGGCCGGCTGGCAGGGCGGCGAGAAGGTCATCGGCTACCTCGAAGAGGACGGCATCGACAAGAAGTCGAAGACCGACACCTACGCGGCCGTCAAGCTGGAGATCGACAACCGCCGCTGGGCGGGCGTCCCCTTCTACCTGCGCACCGGCAAGCGGCTGGGCCGCCGGGTCACCGAGATCGCGGTGGTCTTCCAGCGCGCCCCGCACTCCCCCTTCGACACCACGGCCACCGAGGAGCTGGGCCAGAACGCGGTCGTCATCCGCGTCCAGCCCGACGAGGGCGTGACCGTGCGCTTCGGCTCGAAGGTGCCGGGCACCTCGATGGAGATCCGGGACGTCTCGATGGACTTCGCCTACGGCGAGTCCTTCACCGAGTCCAGCCCGGAGGCGTACGAACGCCTCATCCTGGACGTGCTGCTCGGCGACTCCAACCTCTTCCCGCGCACGGAGGAGGTCGAGCTGTCCTGGAAGATCCTCGACCCGATCGAGGAGTACTGGGACACCCACGGCAGGCCCGCGCAGTACGCGTCCGGGACGTGGGGACCGGCCGAGGCGGACGAGATGCTCGCACGAGACGGACGGAGCTGGCGCCGGCCATGAAGATAGACCTGACCGACACCACCGCCGGGAAGATCAACAAGGCGCTCGTGCGGGGCCGCCGGGCGATCGGCACGCCTGCCGTGGGCATGGTGCTCACCCTCGTCATCGTCACCGACGAGGAGAACGCCTACGACGCCCTCAAGGCCGCCGGCGACGCCTCCCGCGAACACCCCTCGCGCACCCTGGTCGTCATCCGGCGCGTCTCGCGCACCCTGCGCGACCGCACGGCCTCGCGGCTGGACGCCGAGGTGCGGGTGGGCGCGGAGGCCGGCACCGGCGAGACGGTCGTCCTGCGGCTGTACGGCGAGGTCTGCGACCACGCCCAGTCCGTGGTGCTGCCGCTGCTGCTGCCGGACGCGCCGGTCGTCGTCTGGTGGCCGGTGAACGGCCCGCTGGCCCCGGCCGAGGACCCCCTCGGCGCGCTGGCGCAGCGCCGGGTCACCGACGCCTACGCCTGCGAGGACCCGGTGCGGGAACTGGCCGCGCGGGCCGAGGCGTACACCCCCGGCGACACGGATCTGGCATGGACCCGGATCACGCCGTGGCGTTCCATGCTGGCCGCCGCGCTCGACCAGGTGACGTGCGAGGTCCGGTCGGTCGAGGTGGAGGGCGAGGAGTTCAACCCGAGCTGCGAGCTGCTGGCGATGTGGCTCGCGGACCGGCTGGACGTGCCGGTGAAGCGCTCGCTGTCCTCCGGGCCCGGGCTGACCGCGGTCCGCATGGACACCACCTGCGGTCCGATCGAGCTGGGCCGGGCCGACGGCAGGCTGGCCACGCTCTCCGTCCAGGGGCAGCCGGAACGCGCGGTGGCCCTCAAGCGGCGGGAGACGGCCGAACTCATCGCGGAGGAACTGCGGCGGCTCGACCCGGACGACACCTACGCGTCGGCGCTGCGCTTCGGGGTGGAGCGGCTGAACAGCTCCGCGCCGCAGACCTCCGCGGGGGCGGCGGTCGCGGTGGCCACCTCCGAGGAGGAGACGGCGAAGGCGCCCGCACGGCGCGCCGCCGCCAAGACCGCCCGCAAGGCCCCGACCCGGAAGGCGGCGGCGAAGTGAGCACTCCGCAGCTGGTCGTCCACCGTGACAAGGAGCTGATGGCGCAGGCCGCCGCGGCCCGGCTGATCACGAAGATCGTGGACGCGCAGGCCTCCACGGGCTCCGCGTCCGTGGTGCTGACCGGTGGCCGCAACGGCAACGGCGTGCTGGCCGCGCTGGCCGCGGCGCCCGCCCGGGACGCCGTCGACTGGGGCCGGCTCGACCTGTGGTGGGGTGACGAGCGGTTCCTGCCCGAGGGCGATCCCGAGCGCAACGTCACGCAGGCCAGGCAGGCCCTGCTGGACTCCGTCCCGCTGGATCCGAAGCGGGTGCACGTGATGCCCGCCTCGGACGGCCCGTGGGGTACGGACGTCGAGGCGGCGGCGGAGGCCTATGCCGAGGAGCTGGCCCACGCGGCCGGCCCCGCCAACCACGGCTCGGTCCCCACCTTCGACGTGCTGATGCTGGGCGTCGGCCCGGACACGCACGTGGCGTCCCTGTTCCCGGAGCTGCCGGGGGTGCGGGAGACGGAGCGCACGGTCATCGGCGTGCACGGCGCGCCGAAGCCGCCGCCCACCCGGGTCTCCCTCACCCTGCCCGCGATCCGCTCGGCCCGTGAGGTGTGGCTGCTCGCGGCGGGCGAGGACAAGGCGAACGCGGTGGCGATGGCGCTGTCCGGCGCGGGCGAGATCCAGGCCCCGGCGGCGGGCGCGTACGGCCGCGCGCGCACGCTGTGGCTGCTGGACACGGCGGCGGCCTCGCAGCTGCCGAGGTCGCTGTACCCGCCGGCGTCGGCCTGACGGGCGAGGGGCGACGACGGATCGGCATCCGGGGGCGGCACGGGCAGTACGGCTCGTGCCGCCCCCGTCGTACGCGCTCGGCCGGACCGGCCCGGCACCCTCACGGCCGGGACGGCGCCGCTCCGCCCTTCCCCCGCCGGCTCAGCGGGTGTCCTGAGCCGGCGCCGCACCGTCCCCCGCGGCGCTGCCGGCCGGGGGCTCCTCGCGCACGCGTATCAGCGCGGCGACGGACAGGACGAAGAACCCGGCCGTGAGCAGCGCCGGTGTGCCGGGGCCCCAGGCGGTGGCGACGGCACCGCCCAGCAGGGCGCCCAGCGGAGCCCCGGCGACGGCCAGGGTCCGGAAGGCGGCGCTGACCCGGCCCAGCACGGGGGCGGGGCTGCGCTGCTGCATCAGCGTGGTCGTGTTCACGTTCCACACCATGCCCATGAGGCCGAAGACGGCCATCGCCGCCACCAGTGCGGTCAGGCTGCGCACCGTGCCCATGACGGTGAGGGCCGCGATCTGCGTCGTTCCGGCCAGCAGCACGGCCCGCATCCGGCCGAGGCGGGCGACGACCGGGCCGTTGACCGCTCCCCCGGCCAGGCTGCCGACCGTGTAGGCGGTCATCGCCGCCGCGTACCCGCCGGGTCCGGCGTGCAGCCAGCGCGTCACCAGCACGACCAGGGTCGCGATGAGCGCGGCCATGCCGACGTTGCACAGGGCGGTGGCGGCGCACAGGCCTCTCAGTGCCCGATCCCGCCCCAGTACGCGCAGGCCGTCGGTGATCTCCCGGCGCAGGGTGCTGCCCGCCGGTCTCGGTGCGCGCTCGGGTGCCGCGGTGCGCAGCGAGGCCACGAGCGCCGCGGCCAGGACGAAGGTGACGGCGTCGGCGGCGAAGGGCGCGGCGGCACCGGCAGCGAGCAGGACGGGCACCACCGGACCGCCCAGGAGGCCGCCGGCGATGCGCTGTCCCGTCATCAGCCGGGCGTTGGCGCTGCCGAGCGCCGTCCGGTCCACCAGGGCGGGCAGCAGGGCCGTCGCCGCGTTGTCGAAGAGGGTCTGGAGGGTGGTGAGCGCGAAGGCCAGGGCGATGAGCAGGGCGATCGAGGCGTGTCCGAGGGCGACGGTCACGGCGAAACCACCGACCAGCAGGCCGCGTACCGCGTCCACCGTCCACATCGCGCGCCGCTGGTCCACCCGGTCGGCGACCGCTCCGCCCAGCAGCCCGAAGAGGATCCAGGGCAGATAGCCGCAGGCCGCGACGGAGGCGATGAGCAGGGGGTCACCGGTCAGGGAGGCGGCGAGCAGGGGCAGCGCGGCCGTGCGCAGCGCGTCGCCGAAGCTGGACAGCACGGCGGCGCTCCACAGCCGTCCGAAAGCCCCGCCCCACGCGGGCCGTGTCACGGCCTCGGCCGCGTCCAGCGTCGTCATCGCCGCCCCCTCACGATTCGCCGATGCACAAACCGTAGAGGGCACCACTGACAATCGCCTCGGCGGCGGCCGGCCGGGGAGGGCGCGGCCTCGTCACGAGTGCCGGGAGGGCACCCGACGGGGCGTCAACTGCTAGATCTCGCCCCGCAGTTTGGCAAGCGCCTCGGCGAGGATCGCCTCGCCGTCCGCGTCGCTGCGCCGCTCGCGCACGTAGGCGAGGTGCGTCTTGTAGGGCTCGGTGCGCGGCGGGTCCGGCGGGTTGTCCCGGTCCTGGCCGGCCGGGAAGCCGCAGCGCGGGCAGTCCCAGGTGTCGGGCACCTGTGCGTCGCTGGCGAAACTGGGCTGCGTCTCGTGCCCGTTGGAGCACCAGAAGGAGATGCGCAGGCGCGGCGCGGACTCGCCGCGCTCGGCCTCGCCCATCGGCCCCGCTCCGACCCGGCTCCCCCGGATCGCGTTGCCACTTGCCACGGTCGTAACTCCCTGCGTGATGGTGCCGCGAAACGAGTCGGCGTACCGCTTCGCTGCGAGCGCCTCAGTCTACGTAAGGCCCAACGCGCGTCCAGTGATGGGAGTTACCGTCCCCCGCACACAGACGCAAGCCCCATGATAGGCCGCGCTCGTGAGCGCGTACCGACCATGGGGCCTTCCGTGCGGAATGTACGGCGTTCGCCGGCTCGTCAGCTGTTGGACTTCATCAGGATGCCGAGGACGATGATGCACGCGATCCACAGCACACCGACCACGACGGTGATGCGGTCGAGGTTGCGCTCGGCGACGGAGGAGCCGCCGACGGACGACTGCATGCCGCCGCCGAACATGTCGGAGAGGCCGCCGCCCTTCCCCTTGTGCATCAGCACCAGCAGCATCAGCAGCAGGCTGAAGACGATCAGGGCGATCGAGAACCCCAAAACCACGGCTGGACCAACTTCCTCGGATACGGATGGACGACGGGGGCACAGCACCTCGGCTGTGCCCCCGCCAGGGTACGACGTATCGCCGCTACCGCCTACTCACGTCCGGCTCACTGCTCGCGGAACCTGACGATCTTGACGAACTCGTCGGCGTCCAGCGAGGCGCCGCCGACCAGGGCGCCGTCGATGTCGGCCTGGCCCATGATCTCGGCGACGTTGCCCGACTTGACGGAGCCGCCGTACTGGATGCGGATCTTGTCGGCCACGTCCTGCGAGTACAGCTCGGCGAGCTTGGCGCGGATGGCGGCGCAGACCTCCTGGGCGTCCTCGGCGCCGCAGACCTTGCCGGTGCCGATGGCCCAGACGGGCTCGTAGGCGATCACGACGGACTCGGCCTGCTCGGCCGGGATGTCCTTCAGACCGCCCTCGACCTGGGCGAGGGTGTGGGAGACGTGGTTGCCGGCCTCGCGGACGTCCAGCTCCTCGCCGACGCACAGGATCGGGGTCAGGCCGTGCTTGTAGGCGGCCTTGACCTTGGCGTTCACCAGCTCGTCGGTCTCGTTGTGGTACTGGCGCCGCTCGGAGTGCCCGATCGCCACGTAGGTGCACTTGAGCTTGGCCAGCATCGGGCCGGAGATCTCGCCGGTGTAGGCGCCGGAGTCGTGCTGCGAGATGTCCTGGGCGCCGTACTTGATCTTGAGCTTGTCGCCGTCGACCAGGGTCTGCACGGAGCGCAGGTCGGTGAAGGGCGGCAGGACGGCGACCTCGACGGCGTCGTAGTCCTTGTCGGCCAGGGCGAAGGCGAGCTTCTGGACGTGCGCGATGGCCTCGAGGTGGTTGAGGTTCATCTTCCAGTTGCCCGCCATCAGCGGCGTGCGGGTGGTCATTGAGGTCAGTCCTCCAGTGCGGCGAGGCCGGGGAGCGTCTTGCCCTCGAGGTATTCGAGGGAGGCGCCGCCGCCGGTCGAGATGTGGCCGAATGCGTTCTCGTCGAAACCGAGCGTACGGACGGCCGCGGCGGAGTCGCCGCCGCCGACCACGGTGAATCCGCCGGAGTCGACGAGGGCCTGGGCGACCGCCTTGGTGCCCTCGGCGAAGTCGGGGTGCTCGAAGACGCCCATCGGCCCGTTCCAGAAGACGGTGGCGGCGTCGGCGAGCTTCGAGGCGTACAGCTCCCGGGTCCGCGGGCCGATGTCCAGGCCCTCCTGGTCGGCCGGGATGGCGTCGGCGGCGACCGCGGTGGGGTGCGCCGGGGCCTTGGTCTTCAGGTCCGGGAAGTCGGGCGAGACCAGCGCGTCCACCGGCAGCACCAGCTCGACGCCCAGCTTCTCGGCGCGCTCCATGTACTCCTTGACGGCCGGGATCTGGTCCTCCTGGAGGAGGGACTTGCCGACCTCGTAGCCCTTGGCCTTGAGGAAGGTGTACGCCATGCCGCCGCCGATGAGCAGCCGGTCGGCCTTGCCGAGCAGCTGGTCGATGACGGCGAGCTTGTCGGAGACCTTGGCGCCGCCGAGGGCGACGACGTAGGGACGCTTGACGTCCTCGGTGAGCTTCTTCAGGACGCCGACCTCGGTGGCGATGAGGTGACCGGCGTAGTGCGGCAGCCGGGCCGGCAGGTCGTAGACCGAGGCGTGCTTGCGGTGCACCGCGCCGAAGCCGTCGCCGACGTAGACGTCCGCGAGGGCGGCGAGGGCGTCGGCGAACTCGCCGCGCTCGGTGTCGTCCTTGGACGTCTCGCCGGGGTTGAAACGCAGGTTCTCGATGACCGCGACCTGGCCGGGCTCGAGGCCGTCCACGGCGTCGTGGGCGGCGGGGCCGACGGTGTCCTGGGCGAAGGCCACGGGCGCGCCGAGCAGTTCACCGAGCCGCTCGGCGGCGGGCAGCAGCGAGAAGGCGGGGTCCGGGGCGCCCTTGGGGCGGCCCAGGTGCGAGGCCACGATCACCTTGGCACCGGCGCCGGCGAGCGCCTTGACGGTGGGCAGCACGGCCCGGATGCGGCCGTCGTCGGTGATGACGCCGTCGGCCAGGGGCACGTTGAGGTCGGCGCGGACGAAGACCCGCTTGCCGTCCACACCTTCGCTGAGAAGTTCGTCGATCGTCTTCATGGGAATGGGACTCCTGGGAGGAGGGGCTCTTGATCGTACGAGGGCCGGTCGATCCGCACGCGGGCGGGCCGCAGGAAGCGGCCCGCCGTACGTGCGTCAGGGCCCGGACCGCGCGGTGGTGCGCTGCCCGAGCCCTGTTCTCACATCGAGGTGCCTGCTCTGCCGATCAGAGCTGGTTGCCGATGAAGACCGTGAGGTCGACGAGGCGGTTGGAGTAGCCCCACTCGTTGTCGTACCAGCCGATGACCTTCACGTTCTTGCCCTCCTGGACCATCGTCAGGGAGGAGTCGAAGGTGCAGGACGCCGGGGCGTTGACGATGTCCGAGGAGACGATCGGGTCCTCGGTGTACTCGAGGATGCCCTTCAGCTCGCCCTCGGCGGCCTTCTGGAAGGCGGCGTTGACCTCTTCCTTGGTGACCTCGCGGGACAGCTCGACGACGAGGTCGGTGACCGAGCCGGTCGGGACCGGGACGCGCATCGCCATGCCGTCCAGCTTGCCCTTGAGCTGCGGGAGGACCAGCGCGGTGGCCTTGGCGGCACCGGTGGTGGTCGGGATGATGTTCTCGGCGGCGGCGCGGGCGCGGCGCAGGTCCTTGTGCGGGAAGTCCAGGATCCGCTGGTCGTTGGTGTACGCGTGCACCGTGGTCATCAGGCCGCGGACGATGCCGAAGTTCTCGTCGAGGACCTTCGCCATGGGCGCCACACAGTTGGTGGTGCACGAGGCGTTGGAGATGACGTTGTCCTTGGCGGCGTCGTACTTGTCCTGGTTGACGCCCATCACGATGGTGACGTCCTCGTTCTTCGCCGGAGCGGAGATGATGACCTTCTTGGCGCCGCCGGCGATGTGCTTCTCGGCGTCTTCCTTCTTGGTGAAGATGCCGGTGGACTCGATGACGATGTCCACGCCCAGCTCACCCCAGGGGATGTCGGCCGGGTTGCGCTCGGAGAGGACCTTGATGGTCCTGCCGTCGACGGTGATGGTGTCCTCGGTGTGCGTGACCTCCTGCTTGAGGCGGCCGAGGATGGTGTCGTACTTCAGCAGGTGAGCGGTGGTCGCGGTGTCACCCAGGTCGTTGACAGCCACGATCTCGATGTCTGCACCCTGCTCCAGCAGCGCGCGGAAGTAGTTACGACCGATGCGGCCAAAGCCGTTGATGCCTACGCGGATCGTCACGAACCGATCTCCTCGTTGGTACGCCGGTTTCGACGCCGGCGAGCTGTATTGGGATGTCCCCGACCACCCCCGACCCTACCTCCCTGGAGCCTCCTGAGTGACATTCGGAGACCCCCTGGAGGGCATGGCGGGCCGTACGCGCCAGTAGGCGTCCGGGCGGTCGTGGACGGGCGCCCGAATCACTCCATTAGGGTACGGAGTGTCCGTACGCGTTGACCATATTCATCACTCTTTCGTGCAGGCCCCGGCTCACTTGTCGAGTGCCGCCATCGCCCGCCCCACGAGGGCCGCCCGGCCGGCCGCCGAGCGGAGGTGTCCGAGCCCGAACCCGAGCAGCACGGAACGGTCGGTGGTGACCGCCGCGTACGTCCGGAAGAGGGTGCCGGTGCGGGCCCAGTCCTTGCGGACGGGCGGGCTGCCCGGAGGCGGTCCCGACACCTTCCAGGGGCCCAGCGACGTCTCGAAGCCCTCGGTGTCCCTCGTGGCGCCGCCGACGACGAGCGAGGCGTCGTCGGCCAGGACGCCGTGGCCGCCGGTGCCGGGGTCGCTGACGTAGGCGAGGGAGACCTCGACCGTCCGCCCGGCGTACGCGCTCAGGTCGAAACTCGCCTGCTGCCACCCGCCGGAGGAGCCGGTGAAGCTGTTCCACGCCCCGCTGGTGCCGCGGGCGGCGCAGCCGCCGGAGCCCGGCGTCAGGTAGTGCCTGAGCCATGGGTGGTCGGCGATCAGGAAGCCGGCCCCGCACTCGGCGGGCACGGCCGCGGTGCTCCTGCCGCCCGCCTCCGGGAGTGTCGTCCAGTCGTCGGCGCCGGTGGTGTGGACCTCCAGCAGCGCGTGGTCGTAGCCGCGCTCGGTGTCCCACAGCAGGCGGGTGCGGAGGGCGGGCCGGTCCGCCGCGGTGACCCCGGTGAGGTCGACGGTGCGGGTGAGGCGCTTGTAGGCGTCGTCGGTGTGCACGGCGGCGGCCATGAAGGAGCCGGTGTAGGGGCTGTACGGGTCGGTGGTGCCGGTGAACCGCCCCGCCCCCTCACTCGCGGACCACGGGTGGCCGGCCGCCGGCAGCTCCTGTGACGTCACCCCGTAGGCACCAACTCCGTCGAGCGGCTCGCCCGGCGCGTCGCCGAGCGGGCCGGAGAAGCCCGCCAGTTTCCCCGCGCCGGTGAAGCCGGTGGCCCCGGGGGCCGGGGTGCGCGAGTAGGCCCCCAGGTAGTACTGGCTGAAGTCGTCCGAGAGGTTTCCGCCGCCCAGGTCGACGCTGCCGCCGGCCTGCTCGCCGGCCTCGATCAGCCGTCCGCCCTCGTTGAGGTAGGAACGCAGCTGGAGCTGGGTGGCGTTGCCCGGGCCCGGGGCGCCCGAGTAGTGCACGACCGTCCTGAAGTGCTTCAGCACGCCGAGCGCGTCGGGCGCGCCCTGGGTCGCGACGTCCCAGACGAGCGCCCGGTGGCCGTTCGCCCGCAGGGCGTCCACGTACGCGCCCGCCCGGACGGCCCGAGCACCCTCCTCCGCGACGACGAGGGTGTCGGCGCGGGTGCCTGCGTCCGTTCCCGCGCGGGTGTCGGTGGGCGTGCCTGTGCGGGCGCTCGCGGGCGTGCCGGCGGACGGGAGGCGGGCCACGGTGTAGGTGAAGTGCTCGCTCGCCGTCCGCTTCCCGGCCCCGGGTCCGCTGCCCGTGCGGCCGGTGAACCACACCTCGACCCGGTCGCCCGGAGCCGCGCCGTGGACGTGGGCCCGGTACTCGTCGAAGTAGAGGTGGTCCGCGCCGCCGTAGGTGGTGCCGCCCTTCCAGGGCCGCAGCGCTCCCGTCCGGGTCGGCCCCCCGTCCACGCGGTAGCGCAGTTTCTTGTCCCGCACGGACTTGCGGACGACGACCGAGACCTCCTGGCCGGCGCCGCGCGCGTACGACGTCGAGAACGCGGCCGGGGTGAAGTCGGCGGCCGGCGGGCCGGCCGGTGAACTCGGCCGGTCGGGGTGGGCGGCGGTCTCGGCGACGGCGAGCGCGAAGGGGAGGTTCTTCTCGAACTCCCGCCGGATCAGCTTCTCGTCGTCGGGGAAAATGAAGACCGACCGGCAGTCGGCGGCGTTCCAGGCGTCGTCCGGGTCGGCGTCGGAGGCGGTCTCGCACGTCGACATCTCGGGCGTGAACATGGCCGTGCCGTTGACGTTGCCCGCGTGCCCGTCCGCCTCGCCGTTGGTGGTGTACAGCTCCGAGGAGAGCTGGGAGCGGTAGCCGGGGATCGCCGGGTGGTCCGGGGTGCCGGCGAGCGCCCGGTAGAGGACGTCGTCCGGGGTCGGGGTCGCCACCTGCCAGCCGACGCCGTAGAGCAGGAGTTCGGCCGCGGAGTGGTAGTTGACGGCGTACCGGAAGCGGAGGCGCTTCTCGAACCGGTCGAGCGCCCTCGTCTCGGGCTCGCTGGCCGGTGCCGGGCCGCGGTAGGTCTCACCGGCGGGCTCCGGTGACGAACCCTCGTCGTCGTAGCCCCACTTGTAGGGGAAGTTGCGGTTGAGGTCGACGCCGTCGCCGCTGGAGACGACGCCGTCGCCGTTGACGTCCCGCAGGTTCTTGCGCCACAGCCGGGTGCTGTCGTCCTTGAAGGTGTAGTCGTAGCCGTCGGGGTTGGCGGAGAGGACGAACCACAGTTCGGTGGTGTCGACGATCTTCCTGATCCGGCGGTCGGTGCGGTAGTGGTCCAGGTAGTGGTGCATCAGCCGGCGCGTCATCTCCGGCGTGATCCACTCGCGCGCGTGCTGGTTGGACAGGTACAGCACGGCGGGCTTGGCGCCGTCCTTCGTCTCGCGCGCGCGGCCGGTCAGCTTCAGGGCGAGGATGTCCTGTCCGCGCACGGTCGTGCCGAGGGAGACGACCTTGGTGAGGCCGGGGTGGGTCCGGGCGGTACGGAGGATCTCCTCGCGCAGGCCGCCCTTGCCGCTGTAGGGCCGGAACACGCCCTGGCCCGCCGTGGCCACCCGCCGCCGCGTCGCGGCCGTGAGCGAGTGCTCGGTGAGCCGGACGCCCTGCTCGCGCAGCCTGCCGGCCTGCGCGTCGGTGAGGTACAGCTCGACGGTGCTCCGGCCCTCGCCGGGCGCCCGGTTCCCCAGTTCGTGGGCGTCCTGACCGGCTTTCAGCAACAGGGGCACCTGCCGCGCGGTGACGTCGGCGCGGAACACCTTCACCTCGTCCGGAACCGGCCGCGGTGGGGTCGCGCCCTGCGCCTGGGCGAGGGGCGCGAGGCCCGCTCCGCCGAGCAGGAGCGCACCGACGGCCAGGACCGATCTCGCTCCGTGTCTCGTGCTGCGTCTCATGAACCCCCCTGACGGTGGTCCGCCGGACCGGCGGAGATCTGCCAGGTTCATGTCACTCAGACCAGGGGTCAAGGGTGCCTCCTCAGTCACGGTACGGACATCAGGGTCGGCGTGGAGGGGGTGCGGGCCGGGGGCCTCCTGCGGGCGTGGGGCCTGCGGGGCTTGTAGGTCTGCGGGGCTGGGGGGCTGCGGCTCAGGCTGGGTCCCGGGCGCGTCCCTCAGCCGGCCGGGGTCGGGGCGCGGGTCAGGGGCTGGGCGGGTCAGGGACTGGGGCCCGGGCGCGACCTTCAGCCGGCCAGGGTCGGCGTGCGGGTCCGCGGGTCAGGGGCTGAGTCCCGGTTGTCGACGTCCGGGGTCGACGGCCCGCAGGCCGGGCCGGGTGCCGAATGCGGCCTTCGGCCGGCCGGGCCGGGGCGCGGCCCTCGGTCGGCCGGAGCCGACGGGCGGATCCGCGGACCGGGGCGGGCGCACGGTCGGCGGTCTTCAGCCCCGCCCGCCCGCTGTCCCCGGCGGCCGGGGCGCGGCCCTCGGCATCCGGGGTCGGCAGACACGCCCGCGGGTCAGGCCCGGTCGGCCCGGTCCGGCGCGCGGCCGTCGGATATCAGGCGAAGGCGCGGCCGGGCCGGCCGGGCGGGGGCGGCACGCGGTCCGGCAGGGCCCGTCCGAAGGGGTGGCCGGGCCCGGCCGCCCCGGCGGACGGGCCCTGCTGCGCGGCGCACGCGGCTCAGCCCGCGAGGTTGTCCGCCAGTTCCTCGCTCAAATTGGCCTCCGTCCCGGGGATGCCCAGGTCGGCGGCGCGCTTGTCGGCCATGGCCAGCAGTCGGCGGATGCGGCCGGCGACGGCGTCCTTGGTCAGCGGCGGGTCGGCGAGCGCGCCCAGTTCCTCCAGCGAGGCCTGCTTGTGCTCCATGCGCAGGCGCCCCGCGGCGGCCAGGTGCTCGGGGACGTCGTCCGCGAGGATCTCCAGGGCGCGCTGCACCCGGGCACCGGCGGCGACCGCCGCGCGGGCCGAACGGCGCAGGTTGGCGTCGTCGAAGTTGGCCAGCCGGTTCGCCGTGGCGCGGACCTCGCGGCGCATCCGCCGCTCCTCCCAGGCCAGTACGGACTCGTGCGCGCCCAGACGCGTCAACAGCGCGCCGATCGCGTCACCGTCACGGACGACCACCCGGTCCACTCCACGCACCTCGCGGGCCTTGGCGGCGATGGAGAGTCTGCGGGCGGCGCCGACCAGGGCGAGCGCGGCCTCCGGGCCCGGGCAGGTCACCTCCAGCGACGAGGAGCGGCCGGGCTCGGTGAGCGAGCCGTGCGCGAGGAACGCCCCGCGCCAGGCGGCCTCCGCGTCGCAGGTGGCCCCCGAGACCACCTGCGGGGGCAGGCCGCGGATCGGGCGGCCGCGGCCGTCGACCAGGCCGGTCTGGCGGGCCAGCTGGTCGCCGCCCGCGACGACCCGGACCACGTAGCGCGAGCCGCGGCGCAGGCCGCCGGGCGCCATCACGATCAGCTCCGAGCTGTGCCCGAAGATCTCCAGGATGTCCCGCTTCAGGCGCCGCGCCGCCATCGCGGTGTCCAGTTCCGCCTCGATCACGATGCGCCCGCTGACCAGGTGGAGGCCGCCGGCGAACCGCAGAATGGCGGAGACCTCCGCCTTCCTGCAGCAGGTCCGGGTGACGGGGAGCCGGGAGATCTCATCCTTCACCGCTGCCGTCATCGCCATGGGCCGATCCTTCCATGCATCCGAAAAATACGGTCGTACGCGGCGGCCAGCAGCTCCGGGTCGTGCCGCGGAGTTCCGTCCCTCCGGGCCACCGGCGCCAGCTCGACCGCGGCGCCGAACCGCTTGGCGGCCTCGGTGAGGACTTCGCGGTCGGGCACGGCGGCCTCGTCGGCCAGCACCACGTCCAGGGCGAGTTTAGGGGCGTGTCGTCCCAAAACCTCCAAATGACGCTGCGGGGAGAAGCCGGCGGTTTCTCCCGGTTGCGGGGCGAGGTTCAAGGAGAGGACCCGGCGCGCCTTCGTCTCGGTGAGTGCGTCGAGGAGCTGGGGCACGAGCAGGTGCGGGATGACCGAGGAGAACCAGGAGCCGGGACCGAGCACCACCCAGTCCGCGTCCAGGACCGCCTCGACGGCCTCGGGCACGGCGGGCGGGTCGTGCGGCACGAGGTGCACGGACTGCACCTCGCCCGGGGTGAGCGCGACGGTCGCCTGGCCGCGGACCGTGTCGACGTCGTCGGGCCGGTCCACGTCGTGGCCCTTGACCAGGGCCTGTAGCTCCAGCGGCACGGCGGACATGGGCAGTACGCGACCGTGCGCGCCCAGCAGCTTGCCGACCAGGTCGAGGGCCTGGACGTGGTCGCCGAGCTGTTCCCACAGCGCGACGATCAGCAGGTTGCCGACCGCGTGGTCGTGCAGGTCGCCCTGGGAGGTGAAGCGGTGCTGGATGACGCGCGCCCAGGTCTGGCCCCAGTCGTCGTCCCCGCACAGCGCCGCCAGCGCCTTGCGCAGGTCGCCGGGGGGCAGCACGCCCAGTTCGTCGCGCAGGCGCCCGCTGGAGCCGCCGTCGTCGGCCACGGTGACGACGGCGGTGAGGTCGCCGGTGATCCGGCGCAGTGCGGCGAGCGAGGCGGACAGTCCCATGCCGCCGCCGAGGGCGACCACCTTGGGCTGGGCGCCCCGGCGGCGCGGCCGTGCGCCGCGGGCCTCGGCGGGCCGGCCGGCCCGCCCCTCGGCCGCCAGACGTGCCGCGCGGCCCTCGGGGACCGCGCGGCGCAGTCTGCTCAGCCGCGGAGTACGTCCGGTCACTCGCGCCCCATGTCCCGGTGGACGACGACGGTCTCCACACCCTCGGCCGCCAGTCGCGCGGCGAGCTTCTCCGACATGGCCACCGAGCGGTGCTTGCCGCCCGTGCAGCCGATGGCGATGGTCACGTACCGCTTGCCCTCCCGGCGGTAGCCGGCCGCGACGAGCCGCAGCAGTTCGGCGTAGCGGTCCAGGAACTCCTTGGCGCCGGGCTGGTTGAAGACGTACCCGGCGACCTCCTCGTTGAGGCCGGTGTACGGGCGCAGCTCCGGCACCCAGTGCGGGTTGGGCAGGAACCGCATGTCGGCGACCAGGTCGGCGTCGACCGGGAGGCCGTACTTGAAGCCGAAGGACATCACGGTGGCCCGCAGCTCGGGCTCCTCCTCGCCGGCGAACTGGGCGTCCATCTTGGCGCGCAGTTCGTGCACGTTGAGGCTGGAGGTGTCGATGACGAGGTCGGCGTCGCCGCGCAGCTCGCGCAGCAGCTCCCGCTCGGCGGCGATGCCGTCGACGATGCGGCCGTCGCCCTGGAGGGGGTGGGGGCGGCGCACCGACTCGAAGCGGCGCACCAGGGCCTCGTCGGAGGACTCCAGGAAGACGATCCGCCGTGTGACGTCGCGCGCCTCCAGGTCGGCCAGGGACTCGCGGAGGTTGTCGAAGAAACGGCGGCCGCGGACGTCGACGACGACCGCGATGCGCGCGACGTTGCCCTGCGAGCGGGCGCCCAGTTCCACCATGGTGGGGATCAGCGCCGGCGGCAGGTTGTCGACGACGAACCAGCCGAGGTCCTCCAGGCACTTGGCGGCCGTCGACCGGCCCGCCCCCGACATTCCGGAGATGATCACCAGTTCGGGGATGGCCGCGTCGGGGACGCCTGCCGTGTCGATGCCCGTACTCACCTGTGCTCCGTGTTCCTGGACCGGGTGCTGCCGCTGGTCCTCGTGCGATTGCGGGGGCGCGTCCGCGGGCGTCTGCGTGTGCGTGTCCCCGTGCGCCGGCGCGCTCCTGTGCGTGTCCGCGTCGGTTTCCCGGTGCGGCGGCGCGGGTGTCTGTTCCCGGGACGCCGTGCGGGCCCGGTCGGGTCGCGCCGCTGTCCGATCTCGTGGCGCTGTGGGCTGCGTCTCGTCCTCGGTCATGTCTCCTGCCCCCGTCGTTCGGCCGGGGCGCCCGTGGGCACGGGCTCCCCTGCGGCCCCCGGCGTCGTCCCGGGTGCCGTGTCTTCCTCGTCTTCCATGATCTCTCCGGTCGCCGTGTTCACGGCGGGTGCGGCCGGGGCCGCCTGGGCCAGGGCCACGGCGATCGTCTCGGCCGTCTTGCGGCCTATGCCGGACACCTCGCAGATCTGGTCGATCGTGGCGGACCGCAGCCTCTTCACCGAGCCGAAATGCTTGAGCAGCGCCCGCTTGCGCGTCTCGCCCAGACCGGGCACGTCGTCCAGCGGGCCGGCCCGGAAGCGCTTGGCGCGTCTGGTGCGCTGGTAGGTGATGGCGAAGCGGTGGGCCTCGTCACGGACGCGCTGCAGCAGGTACAGCCCCTCGCTGCTGCGCGGCAGGACCACCGGGTCGTCCTCGCCGGGCACCCAGACCTCCTCCAGGCGCTTGGCCAGCCCGCACACCGCGATGTCGTCGATGCCCAGCTCGTCCAGGGCCCGCTGGGCCGCGGCGACCTGCGGCTGTCCGCCGTCGACGACGACGAGCTGCGGTGGATAGGCGAACCGCTTGGGGCGTCCGTCGTCCTCGGTGAAGGCGCCGGCCGGGCCGGCGACCGTGCTGCCGGCCGGGCCGCCGGGCGCCGCGCCGGGTGCTTCGGCGGGCGAGCCGTCGACGGTGGCGCCGGCCGCCGGTGCGGCGGCCGTCCCGTCGGGCACGGCACTCTCCTCGCCGTCGGCCCACTCGCCGGTGCGCTCCTTCTCCGCCAGGTACCGCTTGAAGCGCCGGGTGATCACCTCGTGCATGGAGCGGACGTCGTCCTGCCCCTCGAAGCCCTTGATCTGGAAGCGCCGGTACTCGCCCTTGCGCTGGAGGCCGTCCTCGAAGACGACCATGGAGGCCACCACGTCGTCGCCCTGGAGGTGGGAGATGTCGTAGCACTCGATCCGCAGGGGGGCGCTGTCCAGGCCGAGGGCCTCGGCGATCTCCTCCAGGGCGCGCGAGCGGGTGGTCAGGTCCGAGGCGCGCTTGGTCTTGTGCAGCGCGAGCGCCTGCAGCGCGTTGCGCTGGACGGTCTCCATGAGGGCCTTCTTGTCGCCGCGCTGCGGGATGCGCAGGGACACGTTCGCGCCACGGCGGTCGGTGAGCCACTGCTGGACCGGCTCGACCGGGTCGGGCAGGGCGGGGACGAGGACCTCCTTGGGGACGGCGTCCCCGCTCTCCTCGCCGTACAGCTGCTGCAGGGCGTGCTCGACGAGGGCGCCGGTGGTGACCTCCTCGACCTTGTCGGTCACCCAGCCGCGCTGGCCCCGCACGCGTCCGCCGCGCACGTGGAAGATCTGCACGGCGGCCTCCAGCTCGTCCTCGGCGACGGCGATGAGGTCGGCGTCGGTCGCGTCGGCGAGCACGACCGCGCTCTTCTCCATGGCCTTCTTCAGGGCCCCGATGTCGTCGCGCAGGCGGGCGGCCCGCTCGTACTCCATCTCCTCGGCCGCCTGTGCCATCCGCTGCTCCAGGCGGCGCAGGTACGTCCCCGTCCGGCCGGCCATGAAGTCGCTGAACTCCTCGGCCAGCTCCCGGTGCTCCTCGGCGGAGACGCGGCCGACGCAGGGCGCCGAGCACTTGCCGATGTACCCGAGGAGGCAGGGGCGGCCGGTG
Organism: Streptomyces sp. NPDC006743; assembly: GCF_040703815.1. Classification (NCBI taxonomy): domain Bacteria; kingdom Bacillati; phylum Actinomycetota; class Actinomycetes; order Kitasatosporales; family Streptomycetaceae; genus Streptomyces; species Streptomyces sp. NPDC006743. Next base: position 73,051 of record NZ_JBEYJA010000022.1, read on the forward strand.
CGGGCGGCGTTCTTGAAGACGCCGGCCGAGCAGGTGCGGACGGGGAAGACCCGCAGCAGCAGGTCGACGGTGTCGCGGATGGCCCACGCGTGCCCGTACGGCCCGAAGTAGCGCACGCCCTTCTTCTTGTGACCGCGCATGACCTGGACGCGCGGGAACTCCTCGTTCATCGTCACCGCGAGGTACGGGTAGCTCTTGTCGTCGCGGTACTTGACGTTGAACCGGGGGTCGAACTCCTTGATCCAGGAGTACTCCAGCTGCAGCGCCTCGACCTCGGTGGACACCACGGTCCACTCCACGGAGGCGGCCGTGGTCACCATGGTGCGGGTGCGCGGGTGGAGGTTCGCCAGGTCCTGGAAGTAGTTCGCCAGGCGTTGGCGCAGGCTCTTCGCCTTTCCGACGTAGATCACCCGGCGGTGCTCGTCACGGAACTTGTACACCCCGGGAGAGTCCGGGATGTCTCCCGGCTTGGGGCGGTAGCTGGAGGGGTCGGCCATGTCTCACACCCTACTGGCGCGGGGTGACAGGGCGGTGAGCCTGTGGACAACCCGGCCCGGGCACCCGGCCGCCGCCCGGACAGATGTACGGCTGCCTGCCGTGACCAGCGGCCTTCGCCCGGTGGACGGCGCCGCACGGGAGCACCGGGCCCGGCCGGCGCCGGGGTGCGGACTCGGCCAGGACCGCCGCCCGCGGGGTCAGGGGTGTTGTCGGGGCTTGGCCGACACGCTTCAATGCGGGGGACGTCGGGGCCGCGGACGACGGCACACGGACGTGTACGGGCGCGGACGGCTCCCCCGTTCCTGCCCGCGGGCGGTCCCGGCGCTCCGCGTGAACGGTCTGACCAGCCGTCGTGCGCCTTTCCCGCAGTCGTGCACCCTTCACAGAGAGGCCCCTGCATGCCGCACGCCCCCCAGCAGGCGGACGTCGCCACCGCGGAACTGGACACGGCCCTGCGGGGTGGTCCGTTCCACGTGGCGCTGCGCGCCGCGATCGCCGCCCGCGGGCTGCCCCTGCAGCGCGTGCAGCACCATCTGTCGCGCCACGGCGTCCGGGTCGGGGTCACCAGCCTGAGCTACTGGCAGCAGGGCGCCCGGCGTCCGCAGCGCCCCGAGTCTCTGCGGGCCGTGCGGGCCCTGGAGGAGATCCTGCGGCTGCCGGACGAGTCACTGATCCGGCTGCTGGCCGAGACCGGGGAACGCACCGTCGCCCACAGGCCCGGCACGCGCCCCTACCGTTCCCTCGTCGAGACGTCGGACGCCCTGCGCCGCCTGCTGGCCGGGCTGGACGCCCCTGTCGACAGCGGACTGCGGGCCCTCGGCCACCACGAGCGCGTACGGGTCGGGGCGCGCCGGGAACTGGCCGGGCACGAGTCCCAGCACATCGTGCGCGCCCACCGGGACGGCGTGGACCGGTTCGTGGCCGTCCACCAGGGCGACCCGCAGTGCGTGCCGGAGGCCATGCGCGTGCACGCGCTGGAGAACTGCCGTGCCGGGCGCGTACGCCGTGACCACGGCACGGGACTGCTCGTGGCGGAGTTCCTCTTCGACACCCGGCTGCGGGCCGGCGACACGTTCCTGTTCCGGTACGGCGTCGAGGACGGCACCGCGGGTGTGTGCCGGGAGTACCTGCGGACCTTCGAGTCGGCGGGCGGCCAGTACGCCCTGCAGGTGCGCTTCGACGCGGGGGCGCTCCCGGCGCGCTGCCACCGGTTCACCCAGCCGTCGGCGGCGGCCCCGCGCGGTGGCCGGCAGGAGCTGGTGGTGAGCGCGCGCCACCGTTCCGTCCACGTCGTCGAGCCGCGGGTGCGGCCGGGGGCCGTGGGGATCGCCTGGGAGTGGGAGTGAGGGGCCGGGGCCGACCGTCCGCCCCGGTCAGGCGCCGGGACCCGCGACGATCTTGCCGCCGTCGGCGCGGACCGGCAGTTCGGGCAGCGGCGAGGTGGCCGGGGACTGCACCACCTTGCCGGTCGTGGCGTCGAACTGACTGCCGTGGCAGGGGCACTCCAGTGTCGTGCCCTCCAGCTTGCTGATCGCGCACCCCGCGTGCGTGCAGATCGTGCTGAACGCCTTCAGGGTGCCGTCGGCGGCCCTGCTGACCACCACGTTGTGGTCCTGGAACAGCTTGGCGCCGCCCTTGGGGACGGCGCTCTCGGCACCGAGGTCGACGGGCGCCGTCGGCGCCGCGGGAGAGGCGCTGCCGCCCCCCGGCCCGCAGGCGGCCAGCCCGAGCCCGGCGACGGGCGTGACGGCCGCCGTCCGCAGGATCGTACGGCGGCTCGCGGCGGAACGGCCTGGCATGGGGACTCCCCTGGTTCGGCGGGTGGTGCAGGCCCGACGATACCGACCGCCCTCCCCCGGCCGGGGAGCGGGGCGGCGGCACGGAGGGAGGCGCGTAAACGCTTGCGCAAGCGTTTACGCGGGCCCGGTGATGCGATACCGTCCCGGCCACGGGCAATCGCCGGACGGCGGCTCTCGGGGAGGGGACACGATGCCGACCATGGCCGACGTCGCACGCAGCGCCGGGGTCTCCGTGGCGACCGTCTCGCACGTACTGAACGGCACCCGCCCCGTGCTGCCCCACACCCGTCAGGCGGTGCTCGACGCGGTGGAGCAGCTCGGTTACACGCCCAACGGGCTCGCCCGCTCGCTGGTCACCTCGCGGACCCGGTCCATCGGGCTCGCGGTGTCCGCCATCAGCAACCCGTACTTCACGGAGATCCTCCAGGGCGTCGAGGCCGCGGCCCTGGAGCACGGATACAGCCTGCTGATCGCCGATCCGCACGACGATCCCCAGCATGAGCGCACCGTGGTGCAGCTCCTGCACGAGCGCCGGGTGGACGGCATGATCGTCGCCCCCTCCGCCCGTCCCCACGACCTCGTCGCGTACCTCGCGCGGCACGCCGTACCGACCGTTTTCCTCGACCGCCTGATCGGCAGCGGACCGGAGACCGAAGCCGGTGACGGGCCGCCCTTCGACCAGATCTGCGCCGACAGCGCCGGTCCGACCGCCCGGCTCGTCACCCACCTCGCCGGTCTGGGGCACCGCCGGATCGGCCTGGTCGCGGGTCTGCCCGGCCTGAGCACGACCCGGGAGCGGATGACCGGCTACCGTCACGGCCTGGCCGCCGCGGGACTCCCCCACGACGAGCGGCTCGTCGTGCACGGCGACTCCGCCGAGGACGGCGCACAGCGGGCGACCGCCGCGCTGCTGTCCCTCGCCGTACCGCCCACGGCGCTCGTCACGGCCAACAACGCGATGACCCTCGGTGCCCTGCGCGCCCTGCGCGGGCGGGGCCTGTCCGTGCCCGAGGACATGGCGCTGTGCTGCTTCGACGACTTCGAGTGGGCCGACCTGTTCTCGCCCCGGCTGACCGTGATCGCCCAGCCCGGCAGGGAGCTGGGCGCAGGATCGGTCCGACTGCTCCTGGACCGACTGGCCGCACCGGAGCGGCCCGCCCGCACGGTGCGTCTGCCCTGCACGTTCGTTCACCGCACGTCCTGCGGTTGCCCCGCACAGCCCGAGGAAGGAACCGACTCGTGATCGTCGTCGCCGGTGAGGCCCTGATCGACCTGGTACCGCGGGGCACCGGTGCCCTCGCCGACCTCAAGCCGGCGCTCGGCGGCGGCCCCTACAACACGGCCGTCGCGCTCGGCCGCCTCGGCTCCCCCACCGCCTTCTGTTCGCGCACCTCGCGCGACGCCTTCGGCGAGGCCCTGCTGGACGGGCTGCGGCGGGCCGGAGTGGACGTCTCGGGCGTACAGCGCGGCAGCGAGCCGACCACGCTGGCGGTCGCGACGGTCGGGACGGACGGATCGGCCGCGTACTCCTTCTACGTCGACGGCACCGCCGACCGCCTGTTCACCGCCCCCGCCGCGCTGCCCGCCGAAACCCGCGCGGTGTCGTTCGGCACCTGTTCACTCGTCCTGGAACCGGGTGCGAGCGCCTACGAGAAGCTGCTGCGGGCCGCGGCGGCCGAGGGGGTGTTCACGGCGCTGGACCCGAACATCCGGGCCGGGCTGATCGCGGACCCGGACGCCTACCGGGCGCGTTTTCGCAGCTGGCTGCCCTCGGTGTCGTTGCTGAAGCTCTCCGAGGAGGACGCGCGGTGGCTGGGGGGCACCCCGCGCGAGTGGCTGGCCGAGGGGCCGGCGGCCGTCGTGATCACCCACGGCGGTGACGGGCTCACGGCGCTCACGCCGGACGGCGCGGAGCACTCGGTTCCGGGCGAGAAGGTGACGGTCGTCGACACGATCGGAGCCGGTGACACCGTGAACGCCGCGCTCCTGCACGGCCTGGCCGTCCGCGACGCGCTGTCCCGCGAGGCCCTGGCGGGTCTCGGCTCGGCGGGCTGGACCGCGCTGCTGCGGTTCGCGGCCCGCGCGGCGGCGATCACCTGCTCACGCCCGGGCGCGGAGCCCCCGTACGCCTCCGAGGTGGGCGAGCCGTAGGCGGGAAGGAACCCGGTTCAGGGCGGCGGGAGCGAGGCTCAGGCCCCCGGTTCGCGGCGGAGGGGGCGAGGGTCGGGCTCGGAAGGGGCGCCGCGAGGCGCAGACCGGTAGAGGCGAGGCTCAGGCCCGGACGGGGCCGGCCTGGGCGCAGGCGGTCCGGCGCGGTCCGTCCGGAAGAGGTGGGACGCAGGCCCGGACGGGCCGGGCCTGACGGCCGGGCGGCATGGGCGGGCGCCCCGCGGGAGGTTCCGCGGGGCGCCCGCTGCTGCGGCCGGGAGGGCGTTCAGGCCTTGCGCGTGCGCGTGGTCTTCTTCGCGGGCACCGCCTTCTTGCTCCCCGTGCTGCCGGACGTCGTCCTGGCGGTGGCCGTCCTGCGGCCCGTCGACGCGGCCGCCACCGCTTTCTTGGCGGCGGCCCGGCGCGGGGCCTTCACCGCCTTCACCGGCTCCGCGTCGCTGATCCGGTCCGCGCCGAGGATCTCGCGCAGGAACTTGCCTGTGTGGCTGGCCGGTACCCCGGCGACCTGCTCGGGCGTGCCCTCCGCCACGACGAGGCCACCGCCCGCGCCGCCCTCGGGACCCATGTCGACGATCCAGTCGGCGGTCTTGATCACGTCGAGGTTGTGCTCGATGACGATGACCGTGTTGCCCTTGTCGACCAGACCGGAGAGGACCTTCAGCAGCTTGCTGATGTCCTCGAAGTGGAGGCCGGTCGTCGGCTCGTCCAGGACGTAGACCGTGCGTCCGGTGGAGCGGCGCTGCAGTTCGCTGGCGAGCTTCACGCGCTGCGCCTCGCCACCGGACAGGGTGGTCGCGGACTGGCCGAGCCGGACGTACCCGAGGCCGACGTCCTTGAGGGTCTTGAGGTGCCGGGCGATCGCCGGAACCGCCTCGAAGAAGTCGGTCGCCTCCTCGATGGGCATGTTCAGCACGTCGGCGATGGACTTGCCCTTGTAGTGGACCTCCAGGGTCTCCCGGTTGTACCGGGCCCCGTGGCAGACCTCGCACGGGACGTAGACGTCCGGGAGGAAGTTCATCTCGATCTTGATGGTGCCGTCGCCCGCGCAGTTCTCGCAGCGGCCGCCCTTGACGTTGAAGGAGAAGCGGCCGGGCAGGTAGCCGCGGACCTTGGCCTCGGTGGTCTCGGCGAACAGCTTGCGGATGTGGTCGAAGACGCCGGTGTACGTCGCCGGGTTGGACCGCGGGGTGCGGCCGATGGGCGACTGGTCGACGTGCACGACCTTGTCGACGAGGTCGTCGCCGTCCACGCGCGTGTGCCGCCCGGGGACGTTGCGCGCGCCGTTCAGCTCGCGGGCCAGGTGGGTGTAGAGGATGTCGTTGACCAGGGTCGACTTTCCGGAACCGGAGACACCGGTGACGGCGGTGAAGACGCCCAGCGGGAAGGACACGTCGATGTCCTGGAGGTTGTTCTCCCGGGCGCCGTGCACCGTGAGCTGCCGCGCGGGGTCGAGCGGCCGCCGGATGTCGGGCAGCGGGATCGACTTCTTGCCGGCGAGGTACTGGCCGGTCTGCGACTCGGCGTTGGCGAGCAGTTCCTTCAGGGAGCCGCTGTGCACGACCTTGCCGCCGTGCTCGCCCGCGCCGGGGCCGATGTCCACCACCCAGTCGGCGACCTTGATGGTGTCCTCGTCGTGCTCGACGACGATGAGCGTGTTGCCCATGTCGCGCAGCCGGACGAGGGTCTCGATCAGCCGGTGGTTGTCGCGCTGGTGCAGGCCGATGGACGGCTCGTCCAGCACGTAGAGGACGCCGACGAGGCCGGAGCCGATCTGGGTGGCCAGGCGGATGCGCTGGGCCTCGCCGCCGGAGAGGGTGCCGGCCGCGCGGTTCAGCGAGAGGTAGTCCAGGCCGACGTCGACCAGGAACCGCAGCCGCTCGTTGACCTCCTTCAGGACCCGCTCGGCGATTTTCCTCTCGCGGCCGTCGAGCTTCAGCTCGCGCAGGAAGTCCGCGCAGTCGCTGATCGACATGGCGGAGATCTCGGCGATCGACTTGCCCATGAGCGTGACCGCGAGGACGACCGGCTTCAGGCGCGTGCCCTCACAGGTGGGACAGGGCACCTCGCGCATGTAGCCCTCGAAGCGCTCGCGGCTGGCGTCGCTCTCGGCCTCGCTGTGCCGGCGCTTGACGAAGGGCACCGCGCCCTCGAAGGGGGTGGTGTAGACGCGCTCGCGTCCGTACCGGTTGCGGTAGCGGACCTCGATCTGCGTCTTGTGGCCGTACAGCAGGGCCTTCTTGGCGCGCTGCGGCAGCCCGGCGAAGGGGATGTCGGTACGGAAACCGAGCGCGTCGGCGAGGGCGCCGATCAGCCGGGCGAAGTAGTCCTTGGTGTGCCCGTGCGACCAGGGGTGGATGGCGCCGTCGTCGAGGGACTTGTCCTCGTCGGGGACGATCAGCTCCGGGTCCACCTCCATGCGCGTGCCGATGCCGGTGCACTCGGGGCAGGCGCCGAAGGGCGAGTTGAACGAGAAGGAGCGGGGCTCCAGCTCCTCGAAGGACAGGTCGTCGTACGGGCAGTACAGGTGCTCGGAGAACATGCGCTCGCGCTCGGGGTCGTCCTCGGGGAGGTCGACGAAGTCGAGCACGACCATGCCGCCGGAGAGGCCGAGCGCGGTCTCCACGGAGTCGGTCAGACGGCGCTTGGCGGAGTCCTTGACGGTGAGGCGGTCGACGACCACCTCGATCGTGTGCTTCTCCTGCTTCTTCAGCGTGGGCGGGCTGGAGAGCTGGACGGTCTCGCCGTCCACCCGCGCGCGGGAGTAGCCCTTGGTCTGGAGATCGGCGAACAGGTCGACGAACTCGCCCTTGCGTTCGCGTACCAGCGGCGAGAGGACCTGGAAGCGGCTGCCCTCGGGCAGTTCGAGGACCCGGTCCACGATGGCCTGCGGCGACTGCCGGGAGATCGGCCGCCCGCACTCGGGGCAGTGCGGCTTGCCGATGCGGGCGAACAGCAGGCGCAGGTAGTCGTAGACCTCGGTGATGGTGCCGACCGTGGAGCGCGGGTTGCGGGAGGTCGACTTCTGGTCGATGGAGACCGCCGGCGACAGCCCCTCGATGAAGTCGACGTCCGGCTTGTCCATCTGGCCGAGGAACTGACGGGCGTACGAGGAAAGGGACTCCACGTAGCGCCGCTGGCCCTCGGCGAAGATCGTGTCGAAGGCCAGGGAGGACTTGCCCGAACCGGACAGGCCCGTGAAGACGATGAGCGAGTCACGAGGCAGGTCGAGCGACACGTTCTTCAGGTTGTGCTCGCGCGCGCCACGGACGATGAGACGGTCGGCCACGCCGGTCCGCACCTTTCTTGAGAGAAGTGACAGGGGCGGGGCCCCCGTGCTTCTTCAGACTAGGGGGAGCCACTGACAACGCCGGGTGGGATTTCCCGGATCCGCCCGGATACTCAACAATCCCCGGCTCTCCAGCATGCCCGACGCCGCCGCCGACAATATCGCACGCACATTCGATTCACGGCTGCGCTCGGCCGCCTTCACCCGAAGGAGTGGCGCCGCTAGGGTCGGGCGCATGATGGATCACGCACGTGACCTGGCGTCTGTACAGGAAGCCACCGAACGACTGCTCACCGCGGCCGGCGAACTGGACAACGCGGCTGTGACCGACCAGTCACGCCTGCCCGGCTGGACCCGCGGCCATGTCCTCGCCCACCTCGCCCGCAACGCGGACGCGCTCGTCAACGTCCTCGAAGGGCGCCCCATGTACGCCTCCGCCGAGGCACGGGACGCGGACATCGAGCGCGACGCACGGCGCCCGCTGGACGCGCACCTCGCGGACGTGCGCGAGAGCGCGGCCCGCTTCCAGGCGGCGGGCCTGGTGCCGGCCGACTGGTCGCGCACCGTGGAACTGCGCAACGGGATCACCGACACCGTGTCCCGGCTGCCGTTCCGGCGCTGGGCCGAGGTCGAGCTGCACCACGTCGACCTCGGCATCGGCTACGAGCTGGAGGACGTGCCGCAGGAGTTCGCGGAGCGGGAGATCGACTTCCTCACCCAGCGGTTCGCGGGCCACGCCGACGTGCCCGCGACCAGGCTGACCGACGGCACGCGCGCGTGGAGCACGGGCCGGGAGCAGGACGAGGGAGCGGTCACCGTCACGGGAACCGCGGCGGACCTGCTCGGCTGGCTCGCCGGCCGGCGGGACGGCGCCGCCCTCACCGTGGCGGGCGGCCCCCTGCCGGCGCTCCCGCCCCTGTGAGGCCGCTGCCCGTCCCGGTCTCCTCGTGACAGGCGCGGGCGGCGCTCCGGCCTCCTCGTGAAAGACGCGTGCGGCGCTCCCGCGCCGTACGCGCCTATAGGCTGACGACCATGACGTACAGCGGAGAGGTGACGGTCGGCGGCCCGGCGGACGTGCACGAGCTGAAAGACCTGATGATCACCAAGATCGCGGTCGGCCCGATGGACAACAACGCCTACCTGCTGCGCTGCCGGGACACGGACGAGCAACTGCTCATCGACGCGGCCAGCGACGCGCACACGCTGCTCGGCATGATCGGCGACGACGGCATCGCCTCCGTCGTCACCACCCACCGGCACGCGGACCACTGGCAGGCGCTGGCCGAGGTGGTGGCGGCCACGGGCGCGCGGACGTACGCGGGCCGGGACGACGCCGAGGGCATCCCCGTGCCGACCGACGTCCTCGTGGAGGACGGCGACACGATCAGTGTCGGACACGTGCGGCTCACCGCCCGCCACCTCGTCGGGCACACGCCGGGCTCCATCGCACTGGTCTACGACGACCCGCACGGGCACCCGCACGTGTTCACGGGTGACTGCCTCTTCCCCGGAGGTGTGGGCAACACCTTCAAGAACTCCCGGGCCTTCGCGAGCCTGATCCACGACGTCGAGACGAAGATCTTCGCACCGCTGCCGGACGAGACCTGGGTCTACCCCGGGCACGGCAACGACACGACGCTGGGCGCGGAGCGCCCGCACCTGCCGGAGTGGCACGCGCGCGGGTGGTGAGCGGGCGGCGACCCCGTCGCGCCGGGTCTTCGCACCCCGTGTGAAGCCTTCGTCCGCACCGGTGGCGCACGTGCTCTCCCCGCTCGCCGCGACGGGCGGTCCACTGGGACCAGCCCCGCTCAGGAAGACGGCTCCTGCGCGGCACGGGCCGCCGGTCCTCGTTCCCCGCCCTCGACCGGCGGCCCCGGCGCGTCGTGGACGCCGCCGTGGCGCCGGGCAGCAGCGGCCTGCGCGGACGCTACGCCTGCGGGCCGTCCCCCGCGGCCAGAGCCGCCACCCGCTCCACCGCGAAGGCGTAGCCCTGCACGCCGCAGCCGGCGATGACACCGTCGGCGCGCAGGGAGACGTAGGAGTGGTGCCGGAACGGCTCGCGCCGGTGGACGTTGGAGATGTGGACCTCCATCACCGGCATGCCGTCGCAGGCGTTGAGCGCGTCCAGGATCGCCACGGAGGTGTGCGAGTAGGCGGCCGGGTTGATGACGATGCCGCAGTGGTGCAGCCGTGCCTCGTGGATCCAGTCGACCAGTTCTCCCTCGTGGTTGGACTGGCGGAAGTCCACCGTGGCGCCGCGGGCGGCGGCCGCCTTCACGCACAGGGCCTCCACGTCCGCGAGCGTGTCGGAGCCGTAGATCTCCGGCTGCCGCTGCCCGAGCAGATTGAGGTTGGGGCCGTTGAGGATCATGATCGGGGCGCTGGCCAGGGTGCGGGGCACGGTTCCTCCGGGTCCGTCGGTGCACGGCGGTCGGCTGCGACCGCCGCTGGCCCCGGTCTATCACGGGGCACCGGCCGCGCGGCCGGCGGCCGGAGGGCCGTCTCAGGGGTTGATGGCCAGTTCCAGGTAGGCCGCGAAGATGACGAGGTGGACGCCGCCCTGCAGGGGGGTGGCCCGGCCCGGCACCACGGTCAGGGAACTGACCACCACCGTGAGCAGGAGCAGCAGCATGTGGGTGGAGCCGAGGCCGAGCACGAGCGGCCCGGAGAGCCAGACGGAGGCCAGGGCGACGGCCGGGATGGTCAGGCCGATGCTGGCCATCGCGGAGCCCAGGGCGAGGTTGAGGCTGGTCTGCACCCGGTCTCGGCGGGCGGAGCGGAGGGCGGCGATGGTCTCCGGCAGCAGCACCAGCAGGGCGATGATCACGCCGACGACCGCGTGGTGCAGACCGGCGGACGCCACCCCGGCCTCGATGGTCGGCGAGACGCCCTTCGCCAGTCCGACCACGCCGATGAGGGCGAGTGCCAGCAGGCCCAGGCTGGTCCAGGCCATGCGGGCGGAGGGCCGCTCCGCGTGGTCGTCGCCGGTGATCACCTCGCCCTGGCGGGTGATGGGCAGGAAGTAGTCCCGGTGCCGGACGGTCTGGGTGGCCACGAACAGGCCGTAGAGGATCAGTGAGGACAGGGCGGCGAAGGTGAGCTGCACACCGGAGAACTCCGGCCCCGGCTTGCTGGTGGTGAACGTCGGCAGGACCAGGCTGAGGGTGGCCAGGGTCGCCACGGTGGCCAGTGCCGCGCCCGTGCCCTCGGCGTTGAAGACGGCCGTGCCGTGCCGGAGCGAGCCGACGAGCAGGCACAGTCCGACCACACCGTTGCAGGTGATCATGACGGCTGCGAACACCGTGTCCCTGGCCAGGGTGGCGCTCTTGTCGCCGCCGTCCAGCATGAGGGTCACGATGAGGGCGACCTCGATGACGGTGACGGCGATGGCCAGGACCAGGGACCCGAAGGGTTCCCCGACCCGGTGGGCGACCACCTCGGCGTGGTGCACCGCGGCGAGCACCGCGCCGGCGAGCACCACGGTCACCAGCACGACGACAGCCGCGGGCAGACTCCGCCCCCAGGTGAGGACCAGCAGGACGACCGCGAGCACCGGTACGGCCGTCGTCCACGCCCTGGCGAGTCCCCTGAGCCGCGTGATCATGCTGTGATCGTCGCAGAGGCCCGGCTCCTTCGCATTCCGGTGGGCCGCCCGGGCGGTGGCCCCCGCAGCACCCGGGTGCGGGGACCCGGAACCGGGTGGTGCGGGGCCGGGGTGCGCGGTCCTGGAGCGGCGGTTCGCGGTCCTGGAACGGTCAGGCATCGATGCGGTCCTTGCGTTCGGTGTCGCCCTGCCCTTCTCGCACCTCCTCCGTCGCGGCCCGGCCCCTGGTCGCCATCAGGCTGGTGACGGTGGTGACGATCAGCACCGCGCAGATCACGCCGAGGGAGACGGGGATGCTGATCTCCGGGACGTGCACACCGGCCTCGTGCAGCGCGTGCAGCACGAGCTTGACGCCGATGAAGCCGAGGATGACCGACAGGCCGTAGGAGAGGTGGACCAGCTTCTTCAGCAGGCCGCCTATCAGGAAGTACAGCTGCCTGAGCCCCATCAGCGCGAAGGCGTTGGCGGTGAAGACGATGTACGGGTCCTGGGTGAGGCCGAAGATCGCGGGGATCGAGTCGAGGGCGAACAGCACGTCGGTGGTACCGATGGCGAGCATCACGACCAGCATCGGCGTCATCACGCGCTTGCCGTTCTCCCGGATCCACAGCTTGGTGCCGTGGTACCGGTCGGCCACGCCGAAGCGGCGCTCGGCGGCCTTGAGCAGTCTGGTCTCCTCGAACTCCTCGTCCTCCCCGCCCGAGCGGGCCTCCTGGATCAGCTTCCAGGCGGTCCAGATGAGGAAGGCCCCGAAGAGGAAGAACACCCACGAGAAGCCGGCGAGGATCGCGGCGCCGGCGGCGATGAAGGCGGCCCGCAGCACCAGGGCTATGAGGACGCCGACCAGCAGCACCCGCTGCTGGTACTGCGAGGGCACGGCGAACTTCGCCATGATCAGGACGAAGACGAAGAGGTTGTCGACGCTCAGCGACTTCTCGGTGATGAAGCCCGCGAAGAACTCTCCGGCCGGCCGGCCGCCCGCGAAGAGGAACAGGCCGAGCCCGAAGAGGCAGGCCAGGGCGATCCAGACGACGGTCCAGACCCCGGCTTCCTTCACGGACACGTCATGGGGTTTGCGGCCGATGAAGAAGTCGACCGCGATCAGGGCGGCCAGGCCGACGATGGTCAGGGTCCACAGGGTGATGGAAACTTCCACTGCGCCTCCGGCAGGTGCGTCACGGGCAGATGAGTCAGCGTCGTCGCTGCCGGAGGTCTCTTCCACCCGGGACGGGCCGGCGCCCCGGGATCCGGTCGGATCCGTATTGACGGGTACGCCGCAGCAGACAGGGAGTACTCCTCTCCGTACGGAAAACAGTACCCGAATCACCAAGGAAAGGTAAAGTGGAAGGCAAAGAAAAGATCAAACTCCCTGATCAGAGGGACTTTACTTCTCCTTGACGCTGATCTGCCCGGTGGTCGGACGTCACCGGTGCCCGTCGCGGCGGGCCGCGGCGACGCGGGTGAGCACCTGCTCGACCACCTGGCTGCCGGGCGGCACGAGTGGCGGTTCGTACGTCCAGGCGTGGCCGACCCAGGGGTCGGCGAGGTGGTCGTCGGGTACCGGGGTGAGGCGCATCAGCGAACGCCACAGGGGATCGAGCAGCGGACCGTAGGCGGCGGCGTCCTCCCGGTCCGCGACCACCATCAGATGGACACCGACCGCCGGGCCCTCGTCCGCCAGGTAGCGCAGCTGGGTCACGGCCCGGTCGTCGAAGCCGTGCGGGAAGTCGTTGACGATCAGGAGCTGCTCAGCCGTGTCGAGATCCGGCGGCAGCGAGTCGGGAGCACCGGCGCGCACCGCCATCTGCACCAGGTCGACCCTCTGGGTGAGGCGGCCCAGCACGTCCGCGACCCCGGCGGCGCCGGGCGCGGGCGGCGTGGCGAGCACACCTGTCCGTACCAGCGGCGCGAGCGTTCCCGCCGCGGAACCCGCGGGATCGATGACGTGGACACCGAACTCGCCTGCCGGGTGGACGGCGAGCAGCCGGGCCGCGTGCGCCACGGCCGCCTCCATCGCCGGCCGCCCGGCTTCCGCCTCGTCGGTGAACGCGCCGCCCGATCCTCCGGAACGACCGCTGTCGATCCACAGTCCGCGCTCCAGCGGCAGCCGGACCAGCATGGGGATGCGCAGGGAGGGCGCCTCGGGCAGGCAGAGGTCGCCGAGCCGCACGGCCATCGGCATCTCCATCGGCACCCGGTACCCGTGCCAGACGGGGCTGTCCCAGCCGGCGTACGCGGGAGGCAGCGCGGGCTCGACCACCTCGGACTCGGCGGTCAGCTGGGCGAGGTCGCGGTCGAGGGCGGCCCTGGCCTGTTCGACCAGTTCGGTGTGCCGGACGCGCGCCGCCTCCCGAGCGGCGTCGCCCTGGCCGCTGAGGCGACTGCGCGGGTCGGACAGGACCTGGTCCAGCTCCTTCTCCCTGCGGGCGTCGGCGAAGTCGACAGCGCTGCGGTAGGCGGCGGTGGTGCGGGCCAGGTCCTCGAACATGCCCCAGACCTGGTTGTAGAGCCGTTCCTCCATGGACCAGCCGGTCGCGTCCCCCGCGACGGGCGAGGCGGGCCGGCCCGGTGCGGCGCAGGGCGCGGCGGGTGCCGGTGGCGGCGGGGCCGTCGTCTGCCGCCGGGGGTGGCTGTAGTCGACGGGACCGCCGGGGCCGGCGGGAGCCGTCGGCTGGGGGGCCGCGTCGGGCCGGGGCGTCGTGCCGCCGTCCTGGCCGGCTCGCGGCGGCGGGGCACCGTCCGGGTACGGCGGCTGCGCGGGGGCGCCGGGTGCCCGGTCCCCGTACGGGGTCCCGGAAGGCGCCGGTACGGGACTCGTGGCGGCCGGGGAGGCCGCGGGGTCCCCCGGGGCCGGGCCGGGGGCCGGTGCGGTCGCCTGCCGGGAACGATCACCGTCCGCGGCGCGCGGCGGAGGGGCCGCCACTGAACGGGCCTGCCCCCGGCTCACCGCCGCTTCGACGGCGTCCGCCAGCCCGCGGGCCTGCGCGAGTCCCTGGTCGGTGAGGAGTTCGGCCAGGCCGCCGGAGTAGCCCTGCCCGACGGCACGCACCTTCCAGGCGCCCTGCCGGCGGTACAGCTCCAGGGCGATCACGGCCGACTCGGCGCCCAGCCCGGTGAGGGTGTAGCTGACGAGTTCGGTGCCGTCCAGGCCGGTGACGGCCACGAAGGGGGCGGCGACCGCTCCGAACCTGGCCGGCCCCCGGCCGCCACCGGGCAGGGTGAGGAGCACGCTCACGCGGTGGACCGCTTCCGGCAGCGCGTCCAGGTCGACGGCGAGCCGGTGGTCGGCGGCCGCCTGCCGGGGGACTTCCAGGCCGGGCAGCACCGGGGCGCCGGGGTGGGCCACCCCGGCACTGCCCGCGACCGTGCCGTTCGCGTCGCCGGCCGTGGCCAGGGCCACCACCGGCGTTCCGGCCGAGACCCGCACTTCCAGGCGGGTCTCGGAGAGCGGGTGGTTCTGCCCCCGCACCAGCTCGGCCGTCATCGCCTTCTCCCCCTGGGCCGTGCCCCGCTCGTGCCGCTGCTCGCCGTACCGTCCTACAGGTGCGGCAGGATCGCGGGCATCAGGTCCTGGAAGGTGCGGCCGTTGGCCGGGACGCCGAGGGCCGTCATCGTCCAGCCGGTGCCCGCGCGGTGCACCTTCGCCATGAGCTGGGCCGTGTAGTTGCCGCCGCCCGCGAGGGTGTAGCGGGCCAGTTCCTGGCCGTTGGTCTCGTCCACCAGACGGCAGAAGGCGTTCTGGACCTCCTGGAAGGTCTGGCCCGTGAAGGAGTTCACGGTGAAGACGATCTGGTCGATGTGGACCGGGACGCGCTGCAGGTCGACCAGGATCGCCTCGTCGTCCCCGCCCTGGCCGACCCCGCCGACCAGGTTGTCGCCGGTGTGGCGCACGGAACCGTCGTCGCTCACCAGGTGCCGGAAGAAGACGACGTCGACCGGGTTCTTCTCGGCGAACAGCACCGCCGAGGCGTCGAGGTCGATCTCGCGCGTGCGGGAGCCGAACAGGCCGCGGCGCGGGGCCGCCTGCCAGCCGAGACCCATACGGACCGCGGTCAGGCTGCCTCCGTCGTTCTTCTGCAGACTGATGGCCTGACCCTTGGTCAAGTTGACGGTCACGGCTGATTCCCCTCTCGGACTGCTCCCCTGTTACCGCGGATTCGCGCGGTTGATCAGAACCCTACGCAGGGGCACTGACATCGCCGCACTCCGGTGCGTACTTTGTGTCGGTCTTGCAACACAGCGCAGGTGCGGATGTCCGGGAGGTGTTCCCTCCCGGACATCCGCGTCCGTCATCCGTGTCCGTTTCCGGAGCCGCGCCCACGCCCACATCCGCGCCCCTGGGGCGGCCGCCGCCCGGTCAGGCCAGGCCGGCCTCGCGCATCTGGCGCAGTTCCTTCTTCATCTCGGAGACCTCGTCGCGCAGCCGGGCCGCCACCTCGAACTGCAGCTCGGCGGCGGCCGCGCGCATCCGCTCGGTCATCTGCTCGATCTGCTCGGCTAGCTGGGCCGCGGGGCGATC
Organism: Streptomyces sp. NPDC006743; assembly: GCF_040703815.1. Taxonomy (NCBI): domain Bacteria; kingdom Bacillati; phylum Actinomycetota; class Actinomycetes; order Kitasatosporales; family Streptomycetaceae; genus Streptomyces; species Streptomyces sp. NPDC006743. Next base: position 88,926 of record NZ_JBEYJA010000022.1, read on the forward strand.
GGTGGGCACCGTCTCCTTCGCCTTGCCCTTGGCGGGCTTGCCGGCCTTGGCACCCTTGACGGCCTGGTCGCCGAGGGCCGGAACGGGGGCCTTGGCGCCCTTGCCGTCCTTGCCCTTGCGGTAGCCGGTGCCGAGCAGCTGCTCGGTGTCGACCTCCTCGCGGGCGATCTGGGCGACGATGTCGTTGATCTTCTTGCGCAGCGGCTGGGGATCGATGCCGCGCGCCTTGTTGTAGGCGATCTGCTTCTCGCGGCGGCGGTTGGTCTCCTCGATGGCCTTCTCCATCGCCGGGGTGATCTTGTCGGCGTACATGTGGACCTGTCCGGAGACGTTGCGCGCCGCGCGGCCGATGGTCTGGATGAGCGAGGTGCCCGAGCGCAGGAAGCCCTCCTTGTCGGCGTCGAGAATCGCCACCAGGGAGACCTCGGGCAGGTCGAGGCCCTCGCGCAGCAGGTTGATGCCGACCAGGACGTCGTACTCGCCGGAGCGCAGTTCGCGCAGCAGCTCGATACGGCGCAGGGTGTCGACGTCGCTGTGCAGGTAGCGCACCTGGATGCCCAGTTCCAGGAAGTAGTCCGTGAGATCCTCGGCCATCTTCTTGGTGAGCGTGGTGACCAGGACGCGCTCGTCCTTCTCGGTGCGCTTGCGGATCTCGTGCACCAGGTCGTCGATCTGGCCCTCGGTGGGCTTGACGACGACCTCCGGGTCGACGAGGCCGGTGGGGCGGATGATCTGCTCGACCTGGCCGTCCGAGCGCGACAGCTCGTACTGCCCCGGGGTCGCGGACAGGTACACCGTCTGCCCGATGCGCTCCTGGAACTCCTCCCACTTCAGCGGGCGGTTGTCCAGGGCGGAGGGCAGCCGGAAGCCGTGCTCGACCAGGGTGCGCTTGCGGGAGGCGTCGCCCTCGTACATCGCGCCGATCTGGGGCACGGTCACGTGCGACTCGTCGATGACGAGGAGGAAGTCGTCCGGGAAGTAGTCCAGCAGGGTGTTGGGCGGGGTGCCCGGCGCACGGTCGTCGAAGTGCATCGAGTAGTTCTCCACGCCCGAGCAGGTGCCGATCTGGCGGAGCATCTCGATGTCGTACGTGGTGCGCATCCGCAGCCGCTGGGCCTCCAGCAGCTTGCCCTGCTTCTCCAGCTCGGCCAGCCGCTCCTTCAGCTCCTCCTCGATGCCCCGGACGGCGCGCTCCATGCGCTCGGGGCCGGCGACGTAGTGCGAGGCGGGGAAGATGTAGAGCTGCTGGTCGTCGCTGATGATCTCGCCGGTGATCGGGTGCAGGGTGGACAGCGCCTCGATCTCGTCGCCGAACATCTCGATGCGGACGGCCAGCTCCTCGTAGACCGGGAAGATCTCGATGGTGTCGCCGCGGACCCGGAAGGTGCCCCGGGTGAAGGCCAGGTCGTTGCGGGTGTACTGGATGTCGACGAAGCGGCGGAGCATCTCGTCGCGGTCCATCTCGTCGCCGACCCGGAGGGGGACCATGCGGTCGACGTACTCCTGCGGTGTGCCGAGGCCGTAGATGCAGGAGACGGAGGCGACCACCACGACGTCACGGCGGGTGAGGAGCGAGTTGGTCGCGGAGTGCCGCAGCCGCTCCACCTCCTCGTTGATCGAGGAGTCCTTCTCGATGTAGGTGTCCGACTGCGGGACGTAGGCCTCGGGCTGGTAGTAGTCGTAGTACGAGACGAAGTACTCGACCGCGTTGTTGGGGAGCAGCTCGCGGAACTCGTTCGCCAGCTGCGCGGCCAGGGTCTTGTTGGGGGCCATCACGAGCGTCGGGCGCTGGAGCTTCTCGATCATCCACGCCGTGGTGGCGGACTTGCCGGTGCCGGTGGCGCCGAGCAGGACGACGTCCTTCTCGCCCGCCCGGACGCGCCGGGCCAGCTCGGCGATGGCCTGCGGCTGGTCGCCGCTGGGCTGGTAGGGGCTGACGACCTCGAAGGGCGCCACCGTGCGTTCGATCTGGGAAACGGGCCGCATGTCATCCACCGTACGACCCGCCACTGACAACGGGGACCGATCAGCGGTTCTGCGGGGTGCGCCACCCGCCCCCCGCGGGGGCGCGGTGGGCGTCGGCGGCCGGGTGCCGGGCGGAGTGGCCGACGAGTTCGCGGGCCGGTACGCCCGGTTTGTGCTCGACGGGGACCCAGTCCGCTTTGCCCATGACCATCAGCGGATCGCGCATGACGACGACCCCGGCCAGGAGCAGGAAGGCGAGCGGACCGACGAGCATGGGGGCGAGCAGCGCCGCCGGTGACTCGCCGGGGACGGCGCCGCCGTCCGTGCCGTGCAGGTGCACGGTGAGCGCCGCCATGCCCGTGTAGTGCATGCCGCTGACGGCCAGACCCATGACGAGGCTCGCGCCGACGCTCCAGAGGAACCCCCGGACCTGCCCGGCCGCCCACAGCGCCGCGGTCGCCGCGACGACCGCTATGACGACCGAGGCGGCGACGGTGAGGGTGTTGTACTCGAAGGTGCCGCCGAACTGCATCCCGGCCATGCCCAGGTAGTGCATCGAGGCGACGCCCAGTCCGGTGACCGTGCCTCCGGTGAACAGCGCCGACCCGGTCGCGCCCTTGTAGCCGACGATGAAGATGCCGACGCCCACCATGACGATGGCGAGGGCCAGGCTCGCGTAGGTCGTCGGCCTGTCGTAGTGGATCGGCGCCCCCTGGACGGTGAACCCCATCATCGCCACGAAGTGCATGGTCCAGATGCCCGAGCCGATGGCCGCCGAGCCCAGGGCCAGCCAGCCGGGGCGCCAGGAGTGGGCGACGAGCAGGGCGCGGGTGGTGCAGCGCAGGCCGAGCGCCCCGCCCAGGCAGGCCATGAGACAGGCCACCAGGGGGGTGACGATCCCGTAGCTGAATCCGTCGACCGTGCCGTGCATGCGCGGTTGCCCTTCCGCCCTGTTGAGTCCCGGAATGTGGTGAAGTCGCCCCCGCCTCGTGACCGCCCCCGCGGTCGGCGTCGACGCAGAGAGTATGACTGCCGGCGGAATGGTCGAACGATTTTCCGGCAAAGAAGCACGACCCTTCCCCAATGTGAAGCACCGCCTCCCGGAAAGCACCCCCGCGCCCCGTGCGGCAGCGGTGAGCGGCCCCTCGGCGACTCCCTCGATCGCGTGACGCCCCGCTGACGTCCCCACATGGTGACCTTCTGCTGTCAATCTTGCACTGTAAGCGATCGGATCATGTGAGGAGTCCGCATGCACGCGCGCGCGATCGCCGCCACGACCACCGCACTTCTGGGAGCCGTGGCCCTGTCGCCCACCGCCGAGGTCCGGGCGGCAGGCAGTCACGAGCGGCCGCTGGTCGTCGGTCACCGGGGCGCCGCCGGCTACACCCCGGAGAACACGCTGCCCTCCATCGACAAGGCGGCCGCCCTCGGCCTGCGCTGGGTGGAGAACGACGTGCAGCGCACGAAGGACGGCGAACTCGTCGTCCTCCACGACGACAGCCTGCGGCGCACCACCGACGTCGAGCAGGTCTTCCCCGGCCGGGCACCGTGGAAGGTGAAGGACTTCACCGCCGCCGAGATCGCCCGTCTGGACGCGGGAAGCTGGTTCTCCCCCGCCTACGCGGGCACGCGCGTGCCGACGCTGCGGGAGTACATGCGCCGGGTGGAGCACAACCACGAGAAGCTGCTCCTGGAGGTCAAGAACCCGCAGCTGTACCCCGGCATCGAGCGCCAGACCCTGAACGTGCTCCGCGCCGTGGGCTGGCTCGACCACCGGCACCTGGCGGACCGACTGATCGTGCAGAGCTTCAGCGCGGACAGCGTCCGCACGGTGCACCGCCTGGAGCCCGCGGTCAGGACCGCCTTCCTCGGCCGGCCGGCGACGGCGGACCTGCGCCGGTACGCGGGGTTCGCCGACCTGATCAACCCCTCCTGGACCACGGTGACCGCGGCCTACGTCGCCGACGTCCACGCGGTCACCGGCCCGCACGGCGGACCGCTGAAGGTGTTCACGTGGACGGTCGACGACGCCCCTCGCGCCCGGACCGTCTCGGGGTACGGCGTCGACGGCATCATCTCCAACAAACCGGACGTCGTGCGCACCGCCCTGGACGCTCCCTGAGCCCGGCCGCGACCGGCCGGGACGGACCCCGGCACCCGGCACCCGGCACTCGGCACTCGGCACTCGGCGCCCGGCACTCGGCACTCGGCACTCGGCACTCGGCACTCGGCACTCGGCAGCGAACGCGCAGGCCGGGGGCGTTGTCAGTGGCGGGCCGTACGGTGGTCGGCATGGACAACCACGAGCAGGACGAGCACAGCGGACCGCGGGTCGTGTGGGCCGTGGTCGGCAGCGGCATCGGCCCCCTGCTGCTGGCGGCGACCCGCGAGGGCCTGGTCAACGTCGTGTTCCACGCCACCGACGCGGTCCGCGACCGGGCACTGGCCCGGCTCGCGTCACGGCTGGGCACCGAGCCCGTCGAGGCGCCCGGCTCGCCGCTGCTGGCGGAGGCCGCACGCCAGCTGGAGGCCTATTTCGCGAGCGAGCGGCGGGACTTCGAACTGCCGCTGGACTGGTCCCTGCTCTCGGGGAGAGCCGGCTTCAACGGGCAGGCGCTGCGCGAACTCGCCGCGACCGTGCCGTACGGCACGGTCGTCGGGTACGGCGAGCTGGCCGGGCGGGTCGGCCGGCCCGGCGCGGCCCAGGCGGTGGGCGTGGCGATGGGTTCCAACCCGCTGCCGGTCGTGGTCCCGTGCCACCGGGTCGTCGAGAACGACGGCGGCATAGGCGGCTTCGGCGGCGGCATGGAGACCAAGCGCGCGCTGCTCGCGCTGGAGGGCGTGCTGCCCGAGCCGCTGTTCTGAGGCGGGCCGGGCAGGGCGCGGGTGGGTTCAGTCGTAGTGCCGGGCCTCGAAGACGTTCCCGTCCGGGTCGCGGAAGTAGAAGCTGCGCCGGGCCGCTCCGCGGGCGCCGTAGGAGTCCTCGGAGATGCCGGACACGGGTACGTCACCCTCCTCCAGGCGGGAGCGCAGGGCGTCGAAGGCGTCGGCCGGCAAGGACAGGCAGACGTGGTTCACCGGGTGGCCCGCGCTGCCGGCCGCACCGGGAAGCATGTTCATGCGCGGCACGAGGTCCAGCGGCGCGAGGTCGAAGATCGTCTCGTCGTTGAGGCGTACGGAGGGGAAGGGCGCCTCGCCCGCCGCGAACTCGGTGACTCGCAGCGGCTCCAGGCCGACCGTCTTCTCGTAGAAGCCGGCCGCCGCGAGCGGGTCGCGCACCCAGAGGACGACGTGGTCGAGACGTGGGGTGTGGTCCGTCATGGTTCTCAGGCTGGTGCCGCGCCCGCCGGGCCGCAAGGGTTTGACCGGGGCCGGCGCCCGCCAGAGATGAGAGGAGAGCGGCAGACGGGAGGCAGGCACGTGCTGGTGGTGTCCGAGGAGGTACGGGAAGCGCTCGCCGGGCGACGCCCCGTGGTGGCCCTGGAGTCGACGATCATCGCGCACGGGCTGCGCCGCCCGCGCAATCTCCAGGTGGCGCTGGAGCTGGAGGAGGCGGTCCGGCAGGAGGGCGCCGTACCGGCGACGATCGCCGTGCTGGACGGGCGGCCGCGTGTCGGTCTGGACAAGGAGCAGTTGGAGCGGGTCGCGAACGAGGAGGGGATGCGCAAGCTGGGCCACCGCGACCTGCCGCCGGCCGTGGCCGCGGGGGCGAGCGGGGCGACGACCGTCTCGGCGACGGCGCTGCTGGCCGCGCTCGCGGGCGTCCGCGTCTTCGCGACCGGCGGGCTGGGCGGGGTGCACCGGCAGTGGACGGTGACCCAGGACGAGTCCGCCGACCTGGGCCTGCTCGCGCGCACGCGGATCACGGTGGTGTGCGCCGGGGTGAAGTCGATCCTCGACGTGCCCGCGACCCTGCAGCGGCTGGAGACACTGGGCGTCACGGTGGCGGGCTACGGCACGGACCGCTTCCCCGGCTTCTATCTGTCGGACTCCGGGCAGCCGGTGGACTGGACCCTGCGCTCGCCCGAGGAGGTGGCCGAGGTCATGCGCGCGCAGAACGTGCTGCGCACGCCCGAGTCCGCGCTGATCGTCGCCAACCCGGTGCCCCGGGAGGAACAGCTGGACCCCGCGCTGCACGCGCGCGTGCTCGCCGACGCCCTGCACGCGTGCGAGGAGCAGGGCATCACCGGGCAGGCGGTCACGCCGTTCCTGCTCGACTTCCTCGTGCGGCACACGGACGGTGCTTCGCTCCGGGCCAATCTGTCGGCCGTGCGCGGCAACGTCCGGCTGGCCGTCCGCATCGCCGCCGCCTGGGCCCGGGTGTGACGACGGGCCTCGCCGGCAGTCAGCGGACGCCGAAGGCGGGAACGGTGGCGGCAACGGGGGTGGCGGCGACGGCGGTGGCGACCGGGGCCACCGGGGGCTGGGAGGCGGTTCCGGGGGCACGCTGCGAGACAACCCCGGCCGGGGGCTGGGAGGCGGTTCCGACCGCGGCCTCGGACACGAGGCCCGGCTCGGGCTGCGAGGCAGCTCCGGTCACGGGCGCCGAAGCAGCTCCAGCCGCGGGCTCGAACCCAGGGTCGGGCACGGGCTGCGAGACAACTTCGGCCACGGGCGCCGAGGCAGCCCCGGCCGGAGGCTGCGAGGCGGTTCCGGCCGCGGGCTCGGGCACAGGGCGCGGCACCGGCGCCTTCGCGGGGTCTGCCCCGGCAGACGGTACGGGGCGGCCTGCCGCTTGGTCCCGTACGGGGCCTGCCACGGGCGCGGGGGCGGCGGGCGGCGCCGGGGACGGTGCGCTGCTGGTGGTCGGGGACGTGGTGACGGACGTCGTCGCACGGCACCGGGGGCCGCTCGCACCCGGCACCGACACGGCCGCCGCGATCCTGCTGGTGCCGGGCGGCGCGGGGGCGAACGTGGCCTGCTGGGCAGCGCATCACGGGTGCCCGCGGGTGATGCTGCTCGGCCGGGTCGGCGCGGACGCGGCCGCCTGGCACGAACGGGAGCTGATCGCTTCGGGCGTGCTTCCCCGGCTCGTGGTGGACCCCTGCGCACCGACCGGCACGGTGGTCGCTCTGGTCGACGACGCGGCAGCGGCCGAGCGGACGTTCCTCACGGACAGCGGAGCGTCGCTGCGGCTGGAGCCCGGCGACTGGTCGGACGGCCTGCTCGACGGGGCGGCCCGACTGCATCTGTCGGGTTACCTGCTGTTCTCCCGGCCGGGCCGGGCCTTCGTGGCGGTGGCCGTCGCGGCGGCACGCGCGCGTGGCGTGCCGGTGAGCCTGGATCCGGCCTCCGCGGGTTTCCTGGCGTCGCTGGGCGTGGACCGGTTCCTGGCGCTGACCGGAGGGGTGGACGTCCTGCTGCCCAGCCGCGACGAGGCGTGTCTGCTCACAGGGCTGTCCGATCCGGCGGACGCCGCGGCCGAGCTGAGCCGGCGGTTCCCGCTGGTGGTGGTGAAACACGGCCGGGACGGCGCGCTCGTGGCCCGCTCGGGCGCCGTGCGCGCCAGGGTGCGGGGCCGGCCGGCGGTGCCGCTGGACACCACGGGCGCCGGTGACGCGTTCACCGGCGCCTTCCTCGCCGCGCTGGTCGGCGGCGCCGGGCCGGAGGCCGCGGCGGCGGCCGGGTGCGGTGCGGGTGCGCTGGCGGTGACGCGCGTGGGCGGGAGACCTCCGCGGCGGGCTCCCTGACGACCCGGTCCTCGGGGCCCGGCCTCTACTCTTTCCGGTCTTTCCGGCCCCAGGCCGAGAACATCGGGGCCGTGGCCAGGTCCATGGTGCCGGTGGCGACATTGGCGAGGTGGCGGTCGATCTCCTCGTCGGTGGCCAGGCCCGCGGCGACGAGCCGGTCACGGATCTGACGGACCGTGGCGGACTCCAGGGCGGCGCAGGCGGCCGAGGTGACCGGGAAGTAGGCGTCGGCCTCGACCTGGTGCAGCCCCGCCTCGCGCAGCAGACGCGGGAGCGTGCGCCCGTACGACAGATCGGCTCCGCGGTCGGCGAGCAGCCGGCGGAACCCGCGCCGCAGCCGGTTCGCCAGTTCCTCGGCGGGACCGTGTTCGTCGGGACAGAGCAGCGGCTGCAACGCGGGGTCGGCGTCCTCCAGCAGCAGCCGTCCGCCGGGGCGCAGCGCCGCGATCATCGACCGCAGCGCCTTGTGCCGGTCGGGCACGTGGACCAGGACGAGCCGGGCGTGCACCAGGTCGAAGCCCTCCCCCGGCGGTTCCTCGGCACCGACGTCGTGCACCCGCACCTCGACCGGCGGCCGGGCGGCTGCGGCGAGCCGGGTGGTGTCGATGTCGGTCGCGACGACCTGGCCGGTGGGACCGACGCGGCCGGCCAGCCAGGAGACGACGGACGTGCCGCCCGCGCCGACCTCCCAGCACCGCCACCCGCGCCGCGCGCCGAGCGCGTCGAGGTGCCGGAAGGTCGTGGGGTCGAAGAGGTGGGCGAAGGCGTCGAACCGCTCCCCCGCCTCGGTCTGCCGGTTGTCGAGGAGGTAACCGTCGCCGTGTGTCATACACCGATCATGCCGCCGCACCGTCGAACGGACGAACGCCGCCCGGTCGGGGCCGAGGCGGTCAGCCGTTCCAGGCCGGGTGGCGAGGGTCGTCGGCGCGGACCAGGACGTCCGCCGTGGCGGCCGGGTCGGTCTCGGCCTCGTAGCGTTCGAAGGCGGGCAGCGTCCAGTGCTCCGCCTCCGGCGTGCGGCGGCGCAGGGCGCCCGGCGAGAGGAGGACGTGGACGCTCAGGTCGAACGGGAACCAGTGCCGCAGCAGCAGGGGACCGTGCAGCAACAGCAGCCCGCCGGGCGGGAGCCGGACGCGGGAGCTGCGGGTGGCCCGGTCGGTGCCCGGGTCCCACAGGTCCGGCAGGACCCGGCCGTCCCCGCCAGGTTCGAGCGGGCCGAAGACCTCGCGCCAGAGGGCGCCCGTGTCGAGCCAGCCGTCGTAGTACGAGTCCACGTCCCGGTGGCCGTGTTCGAGCCGGAGGGAGGCCGGGCGCAGGAACCCCTCGGTGCCGACGACGAGGGACGGTCTGCCGCGCACCCGCAGCGTCTCGCTGACGCGTTCGGCCAGGTCGCCCGGGCGGGCGGCGGGAGCACCGTCGAAGGCGACGCGGGGCCAGGCTCCGCCGTCGCCCGGTTCCAGGTCGAGCAGCCGTTCGACCAGGAGGTCGCCGAGTCGTTCCCAGGTGATCGCTTCGAGTCGCACAGGGTCATGATGCGGCAGGCGGCCGGGCGGGTGGCCGGGGGCCGCTACGGGAATGAACCTCCCATGGGCCGCACTCCGCCTCCCCCACCCACGGCCGCCCCGCTCACGCCGGGGCTCCTCGTCGTCCAGCCGCTGCGGAAGAAGCACTGCGCCGCATGCCGCCGCGGGCCCCTGTCCCTGCTCGTCCTGGAGGAGGGGCGGCCCCGCTGTCTGGACTGTGCCGACCTCGGTCACCTGCTGTTCCTGCCGCGCGGCGACACCGCGCTGACCCGCAGGGCGCGTGCGGAGAGCACGCTGTCGGCGGTGGTGGTGCGGTTCAGCCGGCGCCGCGGCCGGTACGAACGGCAGGGACTCCTCGTGGAGGAGGCGGCTCTCGCCCGGGCGGAGGAGCGGTGCCTGGCGGACGCCGAGGCACGTCGGCGGCGGCGGGCCCGGGACGCGCGGCTGCGGGCGGCGCAGGACGTACGGTTCACGGAGGCGTTCGCGGCGGAGATCCGGCGGCTGTTCCCCGGCTGTCCGGCCGGGCGTGCGCACGCGATCGCGGCGCACGCCTCGGCGCGCGGCAGCGGCCGGGTCGGGCGCAGCGCGGCGGGCCGGGCGCTGTCCGAGGGCGCGGTGCTCTGCGCGGTGCGGGCCTCGGTCCGGCATCTGGACACCCCCTACGACCGGCTGCTGATGGAGAAAGTGGCACGGCACGAGGCGCGTCGGCGCACGGCGGACGCCGTGGAGTCGGTGCTGCGGGCGTGGCGGCAGGAGCGGGAGGAGGGGGACGGCGTGGGACGCGCGGCCTGAGAGGGAGGGCCCGCGCACTCTGCGCGTGCGGCCGGGGCGACGTATCGTGGCCGCAGGAGTGCCGCCCGTGGCGGGAAGGCCGCCCGATCACAAGGGAGACGGCCATGGCCGATCCCAAGGGTTTCATGAACACGCCCCGCGAGGAGTGGCCCCGCAGGCCGGTCCGGGAACGGGTGGGCGACTGGGACGAGGTGTACGTCCCGGGCGCGCTGCTGCCGATCATCAGCCGGCAGGCCGATCGGTGCATGGACTGCGGAGTCCCGTTCTGCCATGACGCCTGTCCGCTGGGCAATCTGATCCCCGAGTGGAACGACCTGGTCGCCAGGGAGGACTGGCGGGCGGCGAGTGACCGGCTGCACGCGACGAACAACTTCCCCGAGTTCACCGGGCGGTTGTGCCCGGCGCCCTGCGAGGCGGGGTGCGTGCTCGCCATCAACCAGCCGGCCGTCACCATCAAGAACGTCGAGTGCGCCATCGCCGACCGCGCCTGGGAGGAAGGTTTCACCCCGCCGCGGCCGCCGGACCGGCTGTCGGGGCGGACGGTGGCGGTGATCGGCTCGGGGCCGGCCGGACTCGCCGCGGCCCAGCAGCTCACCCGCGCGGGACACACCGTCGCCGTGTACGAGAAGGACGACCGGCTCGGCGGCCTGATGCGGTACGGCATCCCTGAGTTCAAGATGGAGAAGCGTCATCTGGAGCGCCGGCTGGAACAGATGCGGACCGAGGGGACCCGGTTCCGTACGTCGACCGCGGTCGGGCGGGACGTCGAAGCGGCGGAGTTGCGCGCGCGCTACGACGCGGTGGTGATCGCCACCGGGGCGACGGCCTGGCGGGAACTCGACGTGCCGGGACGTGAGTTGTCCGGTGTACGGCAGGCGATGGAGTACCTTCCGCTGGCCAACCGGGTGTGCGAGGGCGACCTGCGGGTCTCACCGCTGTCCGCCGCGGGCCGCCACGTGGTCATCGTGGGCGGCGGGGACACCGGCGCCGACTGTCTGGGCACGGCGGTGCGCGAGGGCGCCGCGTCCGTGACCCAGCTGGACATCTACGCCCAGCCCGGCACGGAGCGCGACGAGGAGAGCGAGCCGTGGCCGACCTACCCGAAGCTCTACCGGCTCTCGGCCGCGCACGAGGAGGCCGGTGCGCTGCGGACGGCGCCCGCCGCGGACGCGGACGCACGTCTGTTCGCGGCGTCCACGCTCCGCTTCACCGGCGACGGGCAAGGGCACGTGCGCGAGCTGCACCTGACCGAAGTGGACGCGCGGCGACGCCCGTTGCCGGGCACCGAGCGCACGCTGCCGGCCGATCTGGTGCTGCTCGCGCTCGGTTTCTCCGGACCTGACCGGGAGGACGGCCTCGTGGACCAACTGGGGATCGAACTCGCGCCGCGGGGCACCGTCGTGCGGGGCCCCGACTTCGCGACCGCTGTCCCCGGCGTGTTCGCGGCCGGGGACGCGGCACGCGGGCAGTCGCTGATCGTGTGGGCCATCGCGGAGGGACGGGCGGTGGCCGCGGCGGTCGACCGGTACCTGACGGGCAGTTCACACCTTCCGGCACCGATCGGGCCCTACGACCGCCCCATGGCGGTGTAGGCGGGGTGCAGTCCGTCACCGGCGCGCGCGATCCGGCGGCCGGTGACGGTCACGTCAGCCCAGGTGCGGGTCAGGACGGCTCAGGCAGTCCGGCCCAGGTCAGCTCATGCGGCGCTCCATGAGCGGCTGACGCCGTCGGAGCCGCAGGAGCCGTAGGAGTTGCCGGAGTCGTATGAGCCATCGGGGTCGTATGAGCCATCGGGATCGTAGGGGTCATCGGGGGCGTAGGGGCTGTCGAAGCCGCCGGGGTCCGACATGTTCAAGTCCGTACCAAAATTAGGAAGTCGAGCAAGAAGACCGGTGTACGCCGGTCAGGAGAGCAGGAAGTCGGCCACCCCCGCCTTGGCGCCTTCGATGAAGGCGGTCATCTCGTCGGTGGTGTAGATGAGGGCCGGCCCGTCCGGGTCGGTCGACTGGCGCACCGCGATCCGGCCGTCGGCCAGCTTCATCGCCTCCAGGCAGTTGCCCCCGTTACCGCCGCTCCACGGCTTGTGCCAGCCTTCACTGCCCAGTTCCCTGGCCGGCATGCCGTTGTAGATCCGCTCGCCGCGGAGCCGCCGGCCGCGACGGCTCGGCGAGGGCTGGGACGTGATGCGATCCATTCACAGCTCCTTGCGGAGATCCCGGAGGATCTCCTTCGTGCGATGTGCCGTAGCGGCCTGCGCCGCCATGCGGTCCATGACCTCGAGGTGGGTCGCCACCTCGCTGCGCGCGTCCAGGTAGACGGCACCGGTCAGGTACTCGCTGTAGACCATGTCCGGCAGTTCGGGCATGGCGAATCGGAACAGCACGAAGGGCCCGTACGTGCCGGGATGCGGCCCCGAGGAGAACGGGGCGACCTGCAGCGTCACGTTGGGCAGCTTCGTGGCGTCGAGCAATCTGTCGATCTGGGCACGCATCACCTCCGGGCCGCCGACCGGGCGGCGCAGCGCGGTCTCGTCCAGGACGACCCAGAACCGGGGCGCGTCGGGACGGGTGAGCAGGTCCTGGCGTTGCATGCGGAGCGCGACATGGCGCTCGATGTCCTCGGGGCTGGTCTGTCCTATGGCGCCCGAGGTGAGCACTCCGCGCGCGTAGTCCTCGGTCTGGAGGAGTCCGGGCACGAAGTGCGGTTCGTAGGAGCGGATGAGCGCGGCGGCACCCTCCAGGCTGACGTACATCGAGAACCAGCCCGGCAGGATGTCGTGGAACCGCTGCCACCAGCCGGGCCGGTTGGCGTCCTCGGCCAGTTGCACGAAGGCCTCGGCCTCGTCGTCCGGGATGCCGTACGCCTTCAGCAGCAGTTGCAGGTAGGGGATCTTGAGGGCGACCTCGGCCATCTCCATCCTGCGGACGGTGGCGGGGGCGACGCGGAGGATGCGAGCCGCTTCCTCACGCTTGAGTCCCGCGCGTTCCCGCAGGTCGAGCAGGCGTCGGCCGAGCACGACCTGGCCGACCGTCGGCGCGGACCGCGGTTCGCTCACACTCCACCTCACCTGAGAAGTTCCGAGGGCTCCTACGGGTCCGCGGACCCGCGACGGGCCCGGACGGCCCTGAAGAATCCCGACAGGCCTGCGGCGCCATTCGAAGATTCATTCGAAGACCCGGGCGGATCCTCGGACGATCTCAACTGGCGCCGCGCGACATGCTGTTGCGAGCAGTGTGCCACGGCCCCTCACCGCGTCACACAGCACTCTGCATTTTTCATAGTGACACTTGCCAAGTGTTCACGGCGGGGAGATAGTGGCAAGCGTGATTCCGTCCCCGCCCTTAGGAACAGACGCCGCCGCGGGCCTCCTCGCCCCCGGCGCCGCCACGGGAGCGGGCCCCACCGGGGCCGTTGCCGAGCGCCGGTTCCGTTTCGAACTGGCCGCACATCCGGGTTCCCCCGCACAGGCCAGACGACTGACCAGACGCCGGCTGACCGGCTGGTCGGTGTGCGAGGACACCTGCGACACCGCGGCCCTGGTCGTCTCCGAGCTGGTCACCAACGCCATCGTGCACACGGCGAGCAACCAGATCGTCTGCGAGCTGCTCGACGGTGACGACCTGGTGCGCATATCCGTGCGTGACGAGGGCTGCGCCCCGGGTGAGCCCCACCCGTCGCCGCAGCGGCCGGAGGAGGAGCACGGCAGGGGCCTGCTTCTCGTCGAGGCCCTGTGTCACGCCTGGGGTGCGCAGGAGCAGGGCCCCGGGCTGGTGGTGTGGGCCGAGCTGCCCCGCGCGACCGGTCCGGCGGAGCCGGGCGACGGCCTGCCGGACGCGCAGGAACTCCCGGCACCGCACGGAGTCCCGGCACCGGCGGGACTCCCGGACGCCGCGCCCGGCGCGGTACCGGGCCCGCACGGAGCGGGGGAAGCGCAGAACGTCCGGGAAACGCAGGACGTACGAGAATCGCAGGACCTACGGGAAGACGTACGGGAGGTTCGCGGGGACCTCGGCTGGGGAGCCCGTCCCAAGCCGGCACCGGCCCGCCAGCCCGGCCACGAGGACGACCCCCGGGCGGCACGGGAGACCCGGAAGACGGCGCAGGCGGGGCAGGCAGGGCTCGTGGGACAGACGCAGGGGGCGGGGGCGCACCCGCCCTACGTCCCGCACGACCAACAGAGCCCGCACGTTCCGCACGGCCACAGCCCCCACCTGTCGCACGCCCCGCAGCCACCGCACGGGATGCACGGAGCGCATGGACCTCAGAGTTCCTATGCACCCCAAGCCCCGCATGTCGCACCGCACGGTCCGCATGGCTCCCATGGATCGCACGGGCCGCATCCCGCGCATCCGGCGCAGGCACCCCACTTCCCGCAGGCATCACAGGGAACACGACCGCAGGAACCTCATGGAACGGGGGCCGTATGGCTGTGAGCGGTGCTTCCGGCTCCGGTCGGGTGACCAGCCTGGACACCCTCGTACGCCTCGGGCGCGCGACGCGTACGCCCGCCGCACCCGGCAGTCCGGACCGGTCCGGTCCGCCGCTCCGGCTGGCCCTCCCCGAGGGCATGACCGTTCCGCTGGGCTGTGACGCGGTGGCGGTTCCCGCCCGCTTCGGCCCCCAGCTGATGCCCCGGCTGCCACGGGTGGGCTGTGTCTACGCCGACGCGACGCACTGGTGGTGGATCGTGCCGTCGGACTCCGACTACGCGCTCCGCTGGCCGGCCGCCGCGCACTATGCGACCGGCGCGGTCCTGCCGGACACCGCACGCGACCGGGTGCCCGCCCTCATCCACCGCCCCGACGGACCGGTGCCCTACACGCCTCCGATCCCGCTCTACCTGGCGGTGTGCCGGGTGACGGGCACGACCCCGGCCTGGTCCCGCCCCGTCAGCGCCTGAGCGGCCACCCCGCGACGGGCGTCCGCACGCCCTCGCGCCACCACGCGCCTCCCGGCACGCCCGCGCGCCCTGCGGCAGGCGCCCGCGTGCGGACGCGCGCCGGCTCCACACGGTCGCGCCCGCACCGCCGGATTCAGACGGTCGCGCCCTCACGCCGGGGTACGCGTCCAGGGTCAGGCGGTCACGTCACCGCCACCCTCGGCGCCCCTGACGATCACCAGGAATGTGTCCGTCGCGAGGTCCAT
Organism: Streptomyces sp. NPDC006743; assembly: GCF_040703815.1. Lineage (NCBI taxonomy): Bacteria > Bacillati > Actinomycetota > Actinomycetes > Kitasatosporales > Streptomycetaceae > Streptomyces > Streptomyces sp. NPDC006743. The sequence continues at coordinate 104,041 of NZ_JBEYJA010000022.1, forward strand.
CACGACCTCGGCGGGCAGGCCCTCCAGACGCCGCGCATACGCGAACTCCTCCGCCGGCCACGATCCGCGCGGACCACCGGCGGGAAAGCGCTCGAGCACCGTTCGCCCGTTCACCCTGCACCTCCTGTTGAGCTGTACTCCTAGAGTTAAACGCCAAGCATGGGGTGAACGCCTCGCCCAGTGACGGTACTGAGACGTAGTTGACACGAGTTCAACGCCAAAAGTGGGTCTCACCTCACACTTTCGGCCCAGACGATCACCTTCCGCTCCGCTCCGTGCACCGTTCGTGTTCACACGTTCGTGTCTTTTGGCCGGGCGCCCACCGCGTCGCCGAGGACGTGTCCGGCCTCGGCGACGGCCCGTCTCAGCGCCGCGGGAGAGGCCGCCAGGCCGGTGAGGATGCCGTCGACGCGACCCAGGCCCGCGCGGGCGACCAGCCCCTTGTCGTTGGTGACCCACTCTCCCCGCGCGGCCAGCACCGCGTGGGCCGTCTGGGTCGCGGCGAGGGCGATCGCACCGGCGGTCTGGACGAGCGCGCCCTTGGCGGCGTGTGCGTCCTTCGCGTAGCCGAGAGTTGCGGTGGCCAGGCCGTACCAGTGTCCGGGCGCCGTCCGGCGCAGCTTCTCCGGGTACGCCGCCGGCTGCCGCAGCTCGCCGCGCAGCACCCGGTTGACCGCGAGTTCCGCCACCACCAGGTAGCTCGGGATCCCGGCGAGGTGGAAGAGCAGCGGCTCCACCCGGAACCGGCCCTCCTCCGCCTCGGTCCATTCGTGTTCCACGACGTCCAGGTCGCGGTAGTGGACGTCGACGTGGCGCCCGTCGACGGTCAGCCACGCGCCGCCGTTGAAGACGCCGCCGCCCCAGCCTCCGATCTCGGAGACTTCGCCCGGCCAGCCCACGGCCCGCAGGTCGGCGGGGTCGAAATGCCCGCGGTAGTAGACCGCGAGGTCCCAGTCGCTGTCGGACCGGTGGGTGCCCTGGGCGCGCGAGCCGCCCAGGGCCACGGCCCGGACGCCCGGGAGCGCGGCGAGGCGGTCCGCGGTGGTGTCGAGAAAGACCTCGTCCGAAAGCTCCATATGCACCTTGTTCTCCGTTCTCCGTCTTCTAGTCCCCCGGCGCACGCCGTTTCCCGACGCCCGCCGACCGCCCGACGCCCTGCCGATCGCCCGACGCCTGCCGTTCCCCGGCGACTACCGATTCCCGATGCCGGCCGCTCCCCGGCGCCGGTCCTTGTCCACGGCCACCGGGGAGCGTCGGTTCGCGGGAAATTCGGGTGCGGCCGCGTCCCCGGACGCGCATCATCGGCGGGTCGTCCGTCGCCCGCCGCCGCCAACCGACCGATCCAGGAGCCTCGTTGATCCAGCACATCACAGCATCCCGCCCCTGTCCGCCGCCCCGGCACCCGCACGTCTCCGTCGCCGGGGCGCTCACGGAGCCGGCCTTCCACGCCGGATCCGTTCCGTGGGACGCCGGCGCCGGGGGCGGCCTCGTCGGAGCGGGTGCTCCCACGCGCCGGGCCGAGCAGGTGACCGCCCATCTCCCTGAGCGGCTCCGCGCGGTGGGCGGCGGCCCGGCGCACGGGCCGGCGAGCGACGCGGGGGCCGCGGGACAGGGACACGGCGCATGAGCGCGGCGGACTCCGTGGAGCTGCGGCGGGCCGGCGCTCCCGATGCCACAGCCGCGGCCGGCGTCTGGCTGCGGTCCTTCGCCGCCGCGCTGCCGACGGTCGTACGGCCGCACTCCGACGACGAGGTGCGCGCCTACTTCCGGGACGTGGTGGTGCCCTTCCGGGAGACCTGGGTGGCCGACGACCGCGGCGGGGCCGGTGTCGTCGGGGTCATGGTGCTCGACGGCGACGAGTTGTCCCAGCTCTACCTCGAACCGGGGTGGCGGGGGCGGGGGTTGGGCGACCGGTTCGTCGCCCTGGCCAAGGAGCGCGTCCCGCGGGGGCTGACGCTGTGGACCTTCCAGGTCAACGAGCCCGCCCACCGTTTCTACGAGCGGCACGGCTTCGTCGCCGCCGAGTACACCGACGGCAGCGGGAACGAGGAACGGGAGCCGGACGTACGGTACGTCTGGCGCCCGTGAGGCGGCCGGTCCCGCGGTCCGTTCCGTCAGTCGCCGGTGCCGTACCGGTCCGTGGCCGCGACCAGCGCGTCCACCACGCCGGGCGCCGCCGCGTTGTGCCCCGCCTGATCGACGATCACCAGTTCGCTGTCCGGCCAGGCCCGGTGCAGGCGCCAGGGCGTGCCGAGGAGGTTGCCGAGGTCGAGGCTGCCCTGCACCAGGGTGCCGGGGATGCCTCGCAGCAAGGGGGCGTCGCGCAGCACGACGCCCTCGTCGTTCCCCGCGCCGAGGAAGTGGTCGTTGCCGAAGTAGTGCGTCACCGTGCGGGCGAAGGCCATGCGGAACGCCGGGTCCTCGTAGCGCGCGACGGAGCGCGGCGGTGCGGGGATGATCGCCGTCTCCCAGTCGGTCCAGGCGCGTGCCGCCCGTTCCCGTACCGCCGGGTCGGGCGACTCGATCAGCCGGTTGAAGGCCGCGGCGAGGTTGCCGGTGCGGTCGGCGTGCTCGGGCAGTGCGGCCAGGAAGCGGGCGAAGGCGTCGGGGAAGATCCTGCCCAGACCATGGGTCAGCAGGGCCACCTCGGCGTTCGAACCGGTCGCGATACCGGTCAGGACCAGCTCGGAGACCGCACCGGGACGGGTCTGGGCGTATCGCAGCGCCAGCACCGCCCCCCACGAGGCGCCCCACACCAGCCACCGTTCGATGCCCAGGTGCCGGCGCAGCAGTTCCAGGTCGGCCAGCACGTGCGCGGTCGTGTTGACGCGCATGTCGGTGTCGTACGCGCTCGCGTGCGGTGTGGAGCGTCCGCAGCCGCGCTGGTCGAGCACCACGATCCGGTAGCGGGCGGGATCGCAGTAACGCCGGTGGCCCGGGGTGCAGCCGGAGCCCGGACCGCCGTGCAGCATCAGCGCCGGCTTGCCGTGCGGGTTGCCGCAGACCTCCCAGTACAGGCGGTTGCTGTCACCGACGTCGAGCAGGCCGTGGTCGTACGGTTCGATCTCCGGATACAAGGGCATCGGCGCACCCTAGCCGCCGGGCTATGGGCCCGTCCCGCCGTTTTCCGCCGCGTCCCCCTCCTTGTCCGCGTCCCCGGCCCCGGCCCCCGTTCCGGCTCCGGTCCCGGTCCCGGTCCCGGCCGAGGGTGTGGCCGGCACCGGGGTGGTCGGCAGTCCCGCCGCTCGTGCCGCCGTCCGCAGGACGTACCGGAGCATTCCGGGGGTGAGCCGGCCGGTGAAGGTGTTGCGCTGGCTCACGTGGAAGCAGCCGAAGAGGTCGAGTCCGTCGAGCGCCACGTGGGCGCCGTGGGCGAAGGGGGGGCGGGGACGCGGCACGGTCCAGCCCGCCTCGGTGAAGGCGGGCAGCGCGGCCTGCCAGCCGAACGCCCCGAGCACCACGACCGCCCGGAGGGTGGGCCGCAGAAGGTGCAGTTCCTGGACCAGCCAGGGCCGGCAGGTGTCCCGCTCGCCGGGCGTCGGTTTGTTGGCGGGCGGGGCGCAGTGCACGGGCGAGGTGATGCGCACGCCGTACAGTTCCAGGCCGTCGTCGGCCGAGACGGAGGTCGGCTGGGAGGCCAGCCCGACGTCGTGGAGTGCCGCGTAGAGGACGTCACCGGAGCGGTCCCCGGTGAACATGCGGCCGGTGCGGTTGCCGCCGTGCGCGGCCGGTGCGAGCCCGACGATCAGCAGCCGTGCGTCCGGTGGCCCGAAGCCCGGCACGGGGCGGCCCCAGTACGTCCAGTCGGCGAACGCGGCCCGTTTGGTGCGGGCGATCTCCTCGCGCCAGGTCACCAGGCGCGGGCAGGCCCGGCACCGGGTGATCCGCTGGTCGAGAACGGCAAGGCTGCTGGTGTCCATGCCTCCACCGTAATTTCGTGCGGGACGGTGGGTCCGGGAGACTAAGGTCGGGACCATGGCTTCGGGAGACGACATGGACCGCGACCAGGGCAGGGGCGGCGGGGGCGGACGGCCGCGAGGGGCCTCCCCCCGGTCGGCCGCGGCAGCGGACGAGGCGGCGGCCGGCGGCGCCGCGGACGCGAAGGCCCGTGACACGGCGATCGCCACGACCGGTGACACCGGTGCCGCCACGGATCCGAAGACCGGTGCGGCCATTGATCCGAAGAGCGGTGGTGCCGAGGCCACCGGGGCCGGCGCCGGTGGTGCGGCGGAGCCGAAGGGCACCGCCGGGACGGATCCCAAGGTCGCCGCCGCCGTCGCCGCCGCCGAGGCCGCCGGTCCGGGGCCCGGTGAGACCGTGCGGATCGACAGCTGGATCTGGGCCGTCCGCCTGGTGAAGACCCGCTCGGTCGGCGCGACGGCCTGCCGTGGCGGCCACGTCCGCGTGAACGGCGAGCGGGTCAAGCCCGCGCACTCCGTCCGGATCGGCGACGAGGTCCGCCTGCGCGGCGAGGGCCGGGAGCGGATCGTCGTCGTCACGCGGCTGATCCGCAAACGGGTCGGCGCGCCCGTCGCCGTCCAGTGCTACGTCGACAACTCGCCGCCGCCTCCGCCCCGCGAGGCCGTCGCTCCCGCCGGTGTCCGCGACCGCGGTGCCGGGCGTCCGACGAAGCGGGACCGTCGCGAGCTGGAGCGCCTCCGCGACATGGGCGGCCTGGACGGGCCGAGCGGACCGGCGGGCCGACCGCGAAGCCGGTAGTCCGTCCGGCGCACCGCGGCCGTGGAGACCGGCCGAATCCCGCCACGGCCGCCCGGCGCACGACGACGCAAGCGACGCCCTGACGGCCCGGCGCCGCCACCACGGCCCAGCACCACCACCCCTCACGGCCGCGGAGCCAACACGGCCCGGCTCCACCACTACGGTCCCGGAGCCACCACGGATCAGCGCCACCGCCACGGCCCCGGAGCCACCGCGGATCAGCGCCACCGCCACGGCCCCGGAGCGACCATGGCCCAGCGCCGCCACGGTCCGGCGTCGCCATGTCGACAATGCGGCGCCGCGCCGCCCCGGTGGCCCCATGGCCGCCCGGGCGGCAGCGCGGCCGGTGCCCGCTGCGCCGGCGGCCTGGCGCGGTGGCGGGTTCAGTGCTGCCGGCGGGCCGGCCGCAGCAGGCGCGCGGTGGCGCCCCGCCGGGCCCACGCTATGAGGAGGAGCGGGACGATCAGCACGACCGGCGTGGCCGCGTTCTGCCCGTCGAAGACGGTGAGCTGGACGACGAACGCGCCCACCATCAGCGCCCCGAGGGCCAGCGCCGCGACCGACTGCAGCACCGGGACCAGCAGGGCGACCGCGCCGGCCAGTTCCAGTGCGCCGATGACGTACATGCCCGCGCTGCCCCAGCCCATCCGGTCGAACGATTCGACGGCCGAAGGGTGCGCGATGAGCTTGGGAAGGGCGCTCGCGAAGGCGTAGAAGAGCGCGAGCAGCACCTGGACGGCGCGCAGGGCCACGGCGCGGGCGCGGCGGCCGCGGGCACCGGGTGCGCCGCCCGCGGCGGTGGACGGGGCCGGGGAGAGGCGGGCGGCTGCGGGGGCGGCGACGGTCTCGGGCATGGGGGTCTCCTGCGGGAAGCGGTCAGCGGGCTGCTGTACAGAAGGAAGACCGGTCTCCGTGGCGGAACTCATCGCCGTCCGGCCTGTTCCTCGGGCGCCGGCCGCACCACGTCCCCAGGGGAGCCACGGGTCGGTCCTCGGGCCGGCCCCGCCCGGCCCGTCCATCCCTACAACGGGCCGCGTCCGCACCGCCGTTCCGCGGCCTGGCACAGTTCACCCGGCCGAGTGAGCCCCGGTGGCGGGGCCCCGGCGAGCGGGGCGGGCCGCCGGTGCTCCCTTTGGTGAACGCCCCGCGGAAGAGTACGTTGCAAGGAGAAGTGGTGAGCGGTGATGCGTACCGGCAGTGAACCGACGACCGCGCGCAGTGCTCTGCGGGCGCGTTTCTGGCTGAGCCTGTGGGGGCTGGCCTGGGCGGTGTTCGGCACCGCCGTGTTCGTACTGCTCGGCCGGCCCGGGTGGGCGGCGGCGTGCGGTGTGCTGTGGCTGGTGATCGCCGTCGACTTCGCGATCATCGTGCGGCATCTGCGGCAGGGCCCGCACTACCAGCCGGGCCGTGACGTCCCGCCGTACCGGCCACCGGAGGGGCGGGACGGGTAGCCGCCCGAGGCGCCGCGGTACGAAGGCACGGCGGCGGATCCGGCGGGACGCGCGGTGGCGCGTCGGGCCGGTCGGTCAGGTGTCGAACTTGGCGCGCTGAAGGTATTCGGGGTTCGGGTCCAGCGCGGCCGCCAGCCGGAAGTGACGCTTGGCCAGGTCGGCACGGCCCTGTCGCTCGTAGGTGCGGGCCAGCGCGAAGTGCGCGAACGCGTTGTCCGGTTCCCGCTCCAGGACGATGGTGAACTCCAGCTCGGCGGGTCTCAGTTGTGCGGCGGCGAAGAACGCGCGGGCGCGCAGCAGCCGGGCCGCCGTGTTCTCGGGGTGCGCGGCGATGACTCCGTCGAGCAGCTTCACCGCGCCCCGTGGGTCCCGCGCGGCGAGCAGCTGTTCGGCGGCACGGAAGTCGATGACATGCGTCTCCGGAGTACGTCCGGGGGAACCGCTGGTCTCGGGCACGGCAAAGTCCTTCCCTTGCTGGAAGGGTTCAACGCCCCGGCCGGACAACCGTATTCCGGCGGGCACCCGGGGTGGGGCGCGGCACAGGCAGGCACCGGCCCTGGCGTACGGCCGTACGTGCGGCCGTCGGGCGCCCCGCGCACCGCACCCCCGGGGGGGCCCGTCCCTGGGTTCCTCTGGCGGCCCGGCCCCGGGTGTCCGCGGACGGTCGGGGCCGGACCTCTCCCTCGGTCCCTCCAGGGCATGTCCGTGGATGTCTCCGCGAACCTATCCCTGGGTCTTCGCGGACGGGCGGCGCGGGTCGTGGGCCCGGCGGGCCAGTTCCGTCCAGACCTCCCGGACCCGCTGCCGGAGCCGCTCCAGCGGGACGTCGTTGTCGATGACGATGTCGGCGATCTCCAGGCGCGCGTCCCGGGTGGCCTGGGCGGCCATGCGGGCGCGTGCGTCGTCCTCGGTCATGCCGCGCAGCCGTACGAGCCGGTCGAGCTGGGTCTCGGGGCTCGCGTCGACGACGATCACGACGTCGTACAGCGGTGCGAGGCCGTTCTCGGTGAGGAGCGGGACGTCGTGGACCACGACGGCGTCCTCGTCGGCGGCCTCTTCGAGCCGGCGGGAACGGGCGCCCACCAGGGGGTGCACGATCTTGTTCAGCACGGCGAGCCGCTCGGGGTCGGCGAAGACGACGGCTCCCAGACGGGGGCGGTCCAGGCTGCCGTCCGCGGCGAGTACCTCCTCGCCGAAGGCGTCGACGACCGCGGCCAGGCCGGGTGTGCCCGGGGCGACCACCTCGCGCGCGATGCGGTCGGCGTCGATCAGCACCGCGCCGCACTCCACGAGCAGCCGTGACACCTCGCTCTTACCGGCTCCGATGCCCCCGGTCAGGCCTACCTTCAGCATGTGCCGCAGCTTAGGCCCCGGCGTGCGCCGCCGGCCCGGCGGGCGTCAGTTCTCGCCCTCCCGCTCGGCCAGGAAGCGTTCGAACTCGCGGCCGATCTCGTCGGCGGACGGGATCTCGACGGGCTCGGCGAGCATGTTGCCCCGGGTCTCGGCGCCCGCGGCGGCGTCGTACTGGTGCTCCAGTCCCTGCACGAGGGAGGTGAGTTCCTCGTCGCCCTCACGGATCTGCCGGTCGATCTCGGTCTGCGTGCGGTGGGCGTCGTTGCGCAGGGAGTGGGCGACGCTCGGCAGGACCAGGCCGGTGGCCGCCGTGATGGCCTCCAGCACGGTCAGTGCCGCGTCGGGGTACGGGGAGCGGGCGATGTAGTGCGGGACGTGGGCGGCGACGCCCAGGACGTCGTGCCCGGCCTCCATCAGCCGGTACTCCACCAGGGCCTCGGCGCTGCCGGGGACCTGTGCCTCGTCGAAGGGGCTGCGGTGGCCCGGGACGAGGTCGCTGCGGTTGCCGTGCGGGGTGAGGCCGACCGGGCGGGTGTGCGGGACGCCCATGGGAATGCCGTGGAAGTTGACCGCCAGGCGCACGCCGAGCCGCTCCACGATCTCCCGTACGGCGGCGGAGAAGCGCTCCCACTCGACATCCGGTTCGGGGCCGGAGAGCAGCAGGAACGGCGCTCCCGTGGCGTCCTGGACGAGGCGCACCTCGATCGCCGGCTCCTCGTACTCGGTCCAGCGGTCGCGCTTGAAGGTCAGCAGGGGGCGGCGGGCCCGGTAGTCCACGAGCCGGTCGTGGTCGAAGCGCGCCACGAGCTGGTGGGGCAGGGAGTCGAGCAGCCGGTCGACGATCTGGTCGCCGGTCTCCCCCGCGTCGATGTATCCGTCGAAGTGGTAGAGCATGACGAGCCCGGCCGACTCCTGTGCGAGCGCCATGTCGACGACCGCCAGGCCTTTCGGCTCCCATGCGTACAAACCCTGCGGATCAAGCACTGTGACCGCCCCTCCTCGTGTTCGTAGGTTCACAACGAGGAGCGGGGCGCGGGCATTCCCCGATGCCGCACGATCACCCGGAATCGTGACGACGCTGGCTTCCGGCCGCGGTCACGCGCGAGGCCGGCGGGTGGGGCGGACGCGCCTTGTGCGGGTACGACTGCGGCCCGTACCCCCGGGCGGGGGGTACGGGCCGCGGTCAACGGCTAGCGCCTAGCAGCGGTGAGCGGTCAGCTCTGGCCGCCGGCCAGCTTCTCGCGCAGGGCCGCCAGGGCCTCGTCCGAAGCCAGCGCGCCGGAGCTGTCGCCACCCTCGGAGGAGTACGAACCGCCACCGGACGCGACCGGAGCGGCGGCCTCGCCACCCTCGGCAGCGGCCTTCTCGTCCGCCTCGCGGGACTTGATGACCTGCGCCTGGTGCTGCTCGAAGCGGGACTGCGCCTCGGCGTACTGGCGCTCCCACTCCTCGCGCTGCTTCTCGTAGCCCTCGAGCCAGTCGTTGGTCTCGGGGTCGAAGCCCTCGGGGTAGATGTAGTTGCCCTGGTCGTCGTAGGACGCGGCCATGCCGTACAGGGTCGGGTCGAACTCGACCGCCGACGGGTCGGCACCGAAGGACTCGTTGGCCTGCTTCAGCGAGAGGCTGATGCGACGGCGCTCGAGGTCGATGTCGATGACCTTGACGAAGATCTCGTCGTTGACCTGGACGACCTGCTCCGGGATCTCCACGTGGCGCTCGGCCAGCTCGGAGATGTGGACCAGGCCCTCGATGCCCTCGTCCACGCGGACGAACGCACCGAACGGAACCAGCTTCGTGACCTTGCCGGGCACGACCTGGCCGATCTGGTGGGTCCGGGCGAACTGCTGCCACGGGTCTTCCTGGGTCGCCTTCAGCGACAGGGAGACGCGCTCGCGGTCCATGTCGACGTCCAGGACCTCGACCGTGACCTCCTGGCCGACCTCGACGACCTCGGAGGGGTGGTCGATGTGCTTCCAGGACAGCTCGGAGACGTGGACCAGACCGTCGACGCCACCCAGGTCCACGAAGGCACCGAAGTTGACGATCGAGGAGACCACACCGGAGCGGACCTGACCCTTCTGCAGGGTCGTGAGGAACGTCTGGCGGACCTCGGACTGGGTCTGCTCCAGCCAGGCACGGCGGGACAGGACCACGTTGTTGCGGTTCTTGTCCAGCTCGATGATCTTCGCCTCGAGCTCCTTGCCCACGTAGGGCTGGAGGTCGCGGACACGGCGCATCTCGACCAGGGAGGCCGGGAGGAAGCCGCGGAGGCCGATGTCGAGGATGAGACCACCCTTGACGACCTCGATGACGGTACCGGTGACGATGCCGTCCTCTTCCTTGATCTTCTCGATGGTGCCCCAGGCACGCTCGTACTGGGCGCGCTTCTTCGAGAGGATCAGGCGGCCTTCCTTGTCCTCCTTCTGGAGGACGAGGGCCTCGATCTCGTCACCGACGGCGACGACCTCGTTGGGGTCGACGTCGTGCTTGATCGAGAGCTCGCGGCTCGGGATGACACCTTCGGTCTTGTAACCGATGTCGAGCAGGACCTCGTCCCGGTCGACCTTCACGATGACGCCGTCGACGATGTCGCCGTCGTTGAAGTACTTGATCGTCTCGTCGATCGCGGCGAGGAATGCTTCCTCGTTACCGATGTCGTTGACCGCTACCTGCGGGGTGGTGGCGGTGGTCTCGGTGCTGCTCGTCATGTGGGAAAGGGCTCCGGTACGGACATTGAAGTCGTAGGTACTGCTTACGCCGGGAGCCCGTTTCGCTCTGCAGAAGCCGGACAGCCAAGGAAGCCCCACACAAAACCGCTGGTGGCGCCTCGAGAACCGAGGGGACATACAACAGATGCGAGCGCAGCCTGCTCCGTCTGAGGCGCGCAGGCCCGCAGCGCAACTTGTAGCATACGGGGGCAGCCGGGCAGGGTCAATGCGCGAAGCCGCACACCCGGGACAGAACGCCGCATCCCCGGCACAGAACCTGTCTTCCGGGGCCCTGCCGGCACCGCGGCGCCCGCCGAGGGCGCCCGCCGGGGGCTGCACGGAAGAGCCGCAGACTAGTACGAGGGAGCCGATCATCCAAGAGCCCGAACTTCCCGAGCCCGAGGCCACCCGACGCGCGGCATCGGTCACCGAGAGCGCCCGCGCCAACCGGGGCTGGTGGGACCGGAACGCGGACGAGTACCAGGTCGAACACGGCACCTTCCTCGGCGACGACCGCTTCGTGTGGTGCCCCGAGGGCCTGGACGAGGTCGAGGCGGAACTCCTCGGGCCGTCGGAGGAGCTGAAGGACCGGGACGTCCTGGAGATCGGTGCCGGTGCCGCCCAGTGCTCGCGCTGGCTGGCCGCGCAGGGCGCACGCCCGGTGGCGCTCGACCTCTCCCACCGCCAGCTCCAGCACGCGCTGCGCATCGGCGGACCCGTCCCCCTGGTGTGCGCGGACGCCGCCGTGCTCCCCTTCGCCGACGGCTCCTTCGACCTGGCCTGCTCGGCGTACGGGGCGCTGCCCTTCGTCGCCGACCCGCGGCTGGTGCTGCGCGAGGTGCGCCGGGTGCTGCGGCCGGGCGGGCGGTTCGTGTTCTCGGTGACGCACCCGATCCGGTGGGCCTTCCCGGACGAGCCCGGCCCGGAGGGGCTGTCGGTGTCCGCCTCCTACTTCGACCGCACGCCGTACGTGGAGCAGGACGAGGACGGCCACGCGGTCTACGTCGAGCACCACCGCACCCTGGGCGACCGGGTCCGCGACATCGTGGCCTCGGGTTTCCGGCTCGTGGACCTCGTCGAACCGGAATGGCCCGACTGGAACACCTCCGAGTGGGGCGGCTGGTCCCCGCTGCGCGGGCATCTGATCCCGGGGACCGCGATCTTCGTCTGCGAACGCGACTGACCCGCGGGACGGACGCCCTCCACGCGCGCGTGGAGGGCGTTTTCCCCGCCCGTGCGCCACTGGCGACACTAGGAGGGTGATCCGTTACGACGCCCTCGACGCCCTGCCCGTACGCGGGGCCCTCCCCGGCCTGACCGACGCGCTCGACGCTCATGGGAGCGCCGTCCTGGTGGCGCCGCCCGGTACCGGCAAGACGACGCTGGTGCCGCTCGCCCTGGCCGGACTGCTCGGGCGGGGACCGGCCCGTCGGGTGGTCGTGGCCGAGCCGCGGCGGATCGCCGCGCGCGCCGCGGCCCGGCGGATGGCGTGGCTCCTGGGTGAGCGCGCCGGCGAGAGCGTCGGCCACACCGTCCGCGGGGAACGGGTGGTCGGACGCCGCACGCGCGTGGAGGTCGTCACCACCGGTGTGCTGCTGCAGCGGCTGCAACGCGACCAGGAGCTGGCCGGGGTCGACGTGGTGGTGCTCGACGAGTGCCACGAACGGCATCTGGACGCGGACACGGCCGCCGCCTTCCTGTGCGACGTACGGGAGGCGCTGCGGCCCGAGCTGCGGCTGGTGGCGGCGTCCGCGACCACGGACGCGCAGGGCTGGGCACGGCTGCTCGGCGACGCGCCGGTGATCGAGGCCCAGGGCGTGTCGTACCCGGTGGAGGTGGTGTGGGCACCACCCGCACGCCCCGTACGCCCGCCGCACGGCATGCGCGTCGATCCCGCGCTGCTGGCCCATGTGGGTTCCGTGGTGCGGCGTGCGCTCGCCGAGTGGACGGGGGACGTGCTCTGTTTCCTGCCCGGTGCGGGCGAGATCGCCCGGGTCGCGGGCGGGCTCGGGGACCTGGACGGGGTCGACGTGCTCCAGGTGCACGGGCGGGCCCCGGCGGCGGTGCAGGACGCGGTCCTGGCGCCGGGACGGCGGCGCCGCGTGGTGCTCGCCACGTCCGTGGCCGAGTCGTCGCTGACGGTGCCCGGGGTCAGGGTCGTGGTCGACGCGGGGCTCGCCCGGGAGCCGCGGGTGGACCACGCGCGCGGGCTGGGCGCGCTGACCACGGTGCGCGCCTCCCAGGCGGCCGGACGGCAGCGGGCGGGCCGCGCCGGACGCGAGGCGCCGGGCACGGTCTACCGGTGCTGGGCGGAGGCCGAGGACGGGCGCCTGCCGCGTTTCCCTGCGCCGGAGATCAAGGTGGCCGATCTGACGGCGTTCGCCCTCCAGGCGGCCTGCTGGGGCGACCCGGACGCCTCCGGACTGGCGTTGCTTGATCCGCCGCCGGCCGGTGCCATGGCGGCGGCCCGGGAGGTGCTGACCGCCGTGGGCGCGGTCGACCCGGCCGGACGCGCCACGCCGCGCGGAACGCGGCTGGCGCGGCTGGGCCTGCCCGTGCGGCTGGGGCGGTCCCTCCTCGACGCGGGTGCCCTCACCGGGGCGGGCGGCACGGTCGCGGAGGTGGTCGCGCTGCTCAGTGAGGAAGTGCCCCGGGAGTACGGCGACGATCTCGCCGCCGCGCTGCGCCGCGTCCGGCGTGGCGGCGACGCGTACGCGGGGCGGTGGCGCGCGGAGGTGCGCCGGCTGCGGGCCTCCGCGGCGGAGGCGTCCGGCGCGGCGGAGGCGTCCGGCGCGGTGGAGGCGCCCGCGCCGGGGGACGCGTCCGCCCCCGGGGACGCCTCCTCGGCCACCGAGAGGCGCGCGTCCGGGGACGCGGCGCCCGGCGGCGTCACGGCCGGGGCGGGGAGACCCTCCTCCGGGGGCGCGGCGCCCGGGGCAGGAAGGCCGGCGTCCGGGGACGGTTCGCGGGCGGCTGACGCGCCGGGGGCCGCCGGTGCGCCGCCGAGTGCCGGTGCGTCGCCGGCCGCCGGTACGTCGCCGGCTGCCGGTGCGCGGCGGGCTGCCGATGAGGCGTCGGTTTCCGGCCCGTCGTCGGTCGCGGGGGTGTCCGGCGGGGGTTACGCGGGGGCCGGGGCACCGGTCGCCGGGGAGGACGGCGTCGCCGGGCTCGTGGCCGCTCTGGCCTTTCCCGAGCGGGTCGCCAGGCTGGAGGGCGGCTCCTACCTCATGGTCTCGGGTACGCGGGCCGAACTCGCCGAGGGGTCGGCGCTGCGCGGGGTGCCGTGGATCGCGGTCGCCGTGGCCGACCGGCCGCTCGGCAGGGGGCACGCGCGCGTGCAGCTCGCCGCGGCCGTCGACGAGGAGGTCGCCCGGCTCGCGGCCGGGGCCCTGCACGAGGAGCGTGCGGAGGTCCACTGGGCCGACGGGGACGTGGTCGCCCGGCGGGTCGAACGGCTCGGGGCGGTGGAACTGAGGGCCCGGCCGCTCGCCGGCCCGGCGCCCTCACTCGTACGCGACGCGCTCCTTCAGGGGCTGCGGCAGGAGGGGTTGCGGCTGCTGCGGTGGTCGCCGGGGGCCGAAGTGCTGCGGCAGCGGCTCGCGTTCCTGCACCAGCGGCTCGGCGAGCCCTGGCCAGATGTCCGCGACGAAGCCCTCCACGCGCGCGTGGAGGAATGGCTGGAGCCGGAACTGGGCCGCGCCCGCCGACGCGCGGACCTGGCGCGGATCGACGCCGGGCAGGGGCTGACGCGGCTGCTGCCGTGGGCCTGCGGTGAGGCGGCCCGGCTGGACGAACTCGCCCCGGAGCGGCTCACCGTGCCCAGCGGGTCGGCGGTCCGGGTCGACTACAGCGATCCCGGACAGCCGGTCCTCGCGGTCAAACTGCAGGAGATGTTCGGGCTGGACGCCTCGCCCGTCGTGGCCGGGGTGCCCGTCCTCGTGCACCTGCTCTCCCCCGCCGGGCGGCCCGTCGCCGTCACCGCCGACCTCGCCTCCTTCTGGCGGGACGGTTACAAGGGCGTACGGGCGGAGCTGCGCGGCCGGTATCCGAAGCACCCGTGGCCCGAGGACCCGGCGACCGCGCAGCCGACCCGGCACACCAACGCCCGGCTCAGGAGGTGAAGACGCTACGAAGACGCGGACGGGGAGGCGGATGTCGACGGGGTCGTGGACGGGTCCGTCGACGGCTCGGCGGAGGGGTCGGCCGCCGCGACCTTCAGTTCCACGGTCAGCGTGGCACCGCCGGCGGTGGTGATGCGGAGCAGGAAGGTGCCGGTGGTGTCGTCCGCGTACAGCCGGGGCAGTTTCAGCAGTCCTCCGGCGTCCGTCCGAAGGTCCTTCAGGGTGCGTACGGGCTTGCCGTCCGCGTCCTTGAAGTAGGGACCCTTGTCGTTCTCGGCGGGGTCGTCGGCGGACTTGACCAGGGTGGCGGTGGCGGCGACCTTGCCGGCGACGGCGCCCTTGTAGGTGGCCTTGACCTCGACCTGGTCGGTGAACTCGCCGCCCGGCGTGCACGCCAGCGGGGTGTCGCTGGTGCGGACGAGCGCGTCGGCGGTGCGTGCGGTGACGGTGGCCTTGTAGGGGAGTGCGGAGACCGCGCGGCCGACGACCACGGCACGGACGGTGAAGTCGCCCGTCTTCTCGCCCGCCCGGAGCACGGGTGCGAGAGCCACGCCGGAGGCGTCGGTGACGACGGTGGCGACCTTCTCACCGCCGGTGAAGGTGGTGTCGGTGTCGCCGGTGATCAGGAAACGGACCCTGACCTTGGCGACCGCCTTGCCGGCCTTGGTCTCGGCGCGGGTGCTGATCCTCTCCGCGAAGGCCTCTCCGGCGCGGGCGGTGAGCGTGTCCGTGCCGGCGTCCTCCAGGTGGTCCACCGTGTCGGTGGGCGTGGGAGGAATGGGGGGAGGCGTCACGGGCGGCCTGCTCGGCTCGCTCGGGGTGCCGCCGGGCGTGCCGGGGGTGGTCGGCTTGCCCGGTGTGCCGGGCTTGGCGGGGGTGCCCGGCTTGCCGGAGCCGCCCGGCCGGTGACTCGGCGTCGGGGAGGACGGCCGCGAGGGCGTGGTGGACGGTCGGGGGTGGGTGCCGGCGGAGTCGTCGCTGTGGTGGACCGGCAGCTGACCGGTGCCGTCGGGCACGGAGTGGGTGCCCCTGCGGTAGTACTCCAGCCACGACAGGACGGTGTTCAGGTACTCCTGCGAGTGGTTGTAGCTGAGGATCGCGCTGCTCAGGTCGCCGTGGTCGGACAGGTCCCAGTCGTTGCGGCACAGGTAGTGGCCGGTGGCGAGGGCGGCGTCGTAGATGTTGTTGGGGTCCTTCTTGCCGTCCCCGTTGCCGTCGCGGCCCGCCCACCCCCAGGTGGAGGGGATGAACTGCATGGGCCCGACCGCACGGTCGTAGGTGCTGTCGCCGTCGTAGAGGCCGTGGTCGGTGTCGCTGATGTTCGCGAAACCACTGCCGTTGAGGACGGGGCCGAGGATCGGGCTGAACGTCGTGCCGTTCGCGTCGACCTGGCCGCCGCGCGCCTGGCCCGACTCGACCCGGCCGATGGCGGCGAGGAGTTGCCAGGGCAGGTTGCAGCCCGGCTTGGAGGAACGCAGTTCGGCCTCGGCCTTCTTGTAGGCGTCGAGCACGGTGGCGGGTATGCCCGCCTCGGCCGAGGCCTGCGAGGCAGGGGTGCCGGTACCGGTACCGGTGTGGGGGGCCGCCGGGTCGGGGCTGTTCAGCGGCGGGAGGTCGGTGTAGTAGTGCGTGTCACCGGTCGCACTGTCGCCGACGGGCGTGTCGGGGACGGACGTCGCACCGGCGGCGGGCTGTCTTCCCTCGTCGCTGACCGTCACACCGGGAGCCTCGGAAGCGGAGAGCGCCGCGACCGCCACCGCGGCCACGGCTGTGGTCGCCGCCCCCTTGTACAGCCTCCTGCCGAAATGCGCCGCCATGGAGTGAACCCCTCCCGTGAACGCCCGAGCGTCCTTCTGTGCTTGCCTGTTCGCCCTGTTGTGACGGTTGACTCGCGGTACTGGTTGCCCTCGTGGAGCCTTCCGGATGCACGACCCAGGTGACCCTACGACAACTTCCTTTGAGAGGTCGTTTTCACCTGGACTGCACTGGAATGAACCGATTACCGGAGCATGAGGTCGTGGGAATCGTGAGGTGTCAGGTGTGCTTCGGCGTCTG
>NZ_JBEYJA010000023.1:0-114030 GCF_040703815.1 Streptomyces sp. NPDC006743
CCACCCCCCAGGTCATCCACTCGACAGGGGGCAACAGTCATACCGGGCCCGGAGGCCAGCGGCCCTCTTGCAGGACCGCGAAGAAGATAACGGGGGGCCGGGTACGTACCAGGTGCTCGGCCTGGTCGAGGACCGCTCCGGATGTCCTTCGGGGCCACCGGTCCCAAGGAGTCGACGATCGCCGTCGGCGGACCGTACGGCGTGAGCTACGCGAGGAAAACGCAGACGGAACGGGGGAGTTGAGCGAAGTGCGTGATCATGTGCCGTTGCCGGCCGGACTGTCGCTGCGCACCTGGGTGCCCTCCGACGCCCGGGCCGTGCTGCGGGCGTTCGGGGAACCCCTGATGGAGCGGCAGTGCGACGCGCCGGTCGCCACGCTCGCGGACGCCGAGCGGTGGATCGAACGGCGGCGCGGCCAGTGGCGCGGTGGGACCGCCTACGCCTTCGCCGTGACCGACGGCGCCGACCAGGCGCTGGGCGGTGTGGCGGTCGGGAGTCCGGACCCGCGGCACGGCACCGGGTGGATCTCCTACTGGACCACCTGCGCGGCCCGCGGCCGGGGCGTGGCGACCCACGGCTGCCGGGGGATCGCCCAGTGGTGCTTCACCGAACTCGGCCTGTTCCGCCTCGAACTGGGGCACCGCACCGACAACCCCGCCTCCTGCCGGGTGGCGTGCGCGGCGGGGTTCGCCGCCGAGGGCGTGCAACGGCAGAAACTCGCCTGGGACGGCGTCCGGTACGACGTCGAGACGCACGCGCGGCTCGCGACCGACCCGTACCCGGTGTAGCCGCGAACGGCTCCGCCCGTACCTCGCGCGGTCGCGAACGGCTCGGCCCGCACCCGGGGCAGTGGGAGCACTGCGCCCGGGGGCGCCGCTGGGCACGAGGGGGAGGAGGCGCGAGGGCACAGGACGTGGACGGCGCGGCGCCCGGCATGCTCGCGTGAGCCCTGTACGCGCCCCCCGGCCGCGCGGCAAGAATGCGCCGTGCCGGACGGGCGGACGACCGAGGGCCCGGCCGCCCGGCACTCCACTTCCAGGAAGGCAGGTCGGCCGCGGTGCTCTTGCGTCTGCCCACATCCGTGTCCGAAGCGCGGCACTGCGTGGCCGAGGGGGCCGTCCCGATAGGCGGGGCGACCTTGGTGTGGGCCACCTGGCAACGCGACGGGTTTCCCGAACAGGCCATGTCCCTGCGGGAGTTGCCCGAGGCCAACGTCATCGGCCCGGAGACACTGGGTGCCGCGGTGGTGCTGCACCGGATCGACGAACGGGTCCCGGAGGTGCTGCGCCGGGCCGCGGCCACCGTCGGCACCGGGGCCGTGCGCCGGACGGCCACCGTCGGCGGCAACCTCGTGGGCAGCTCGCTGCGCTGCCTGCTGCCCGCCGCCCTCGTCCTGCGGGCCCGCGCCACGGTGCTGGACGCGGAAGGCGTCCGGGAGGCCGGTCTGGCCGAGGTCACGGCCAAGGGCCCCCTCCTCCTCGGCCTCCACTGGCGTACCCCGCTCGCCGGCGCGTACCGCAAACTGCCGGGCGAGGCGGGCGGGCCGCCGCCCCTGGTCGTCGCGTCGGCCCTGCACGCCGAGGCGGGGGGAGGCCGTAGTCTCCACGTCGCCGTCCGCGACGGCTACGACGTACGGGACGACAGCGTCGTGTGCGACGGCGGTGCCGCACCCGCGCTCGACGCGCTGCGGACGACCACCGCCTTCGGGGACCTGCCCGCCGCCGCCTGGGAGCAGGTACGCGGCCAGACCACGGACCTCCTCGCCGCAGCCGAGGGGGCGTGATTGGAAGGGGCGTGACCGGACGGGGCGGCGGGCGGGGTGTGACTGGCGGTCGGTGTGACTGACGGGGTGTGGCTGGTCCGGTGCGGCCGGTCGGGCCCGGCCGGTCGGGCCCGGGGGCCTCTTTGCCGGAGTTCCGGAGTCCCACCGTCCCGGAGTCCCGCCGTCCCGTAGTCCGGGCCTCCCGCCGTCCGGCCGTCCCGTTCGGCGTTCCGCGCGATGACGGCTTTCCACGCACTCCCGGCGACGACCTTGGAGGCGCTGGAGGCCGAGGCACGCTCCCTCCTGGACCTGCCGGCCGCCCGCGAGCCGCGGGTGTACGGCCGGTGCGGCCACTGGTGGGCGAAGCCGCCCCCGGCCGCCCAGGGGCGACGGGCCCGGCCCCCGACCCGCCAGAGACGGCCCGCCTGAGAGGCGGCCTCCCGGCGCCCCTGGCGCCCGCGCTCCTCGCCGCGCCCTGTTCGTTCAGACATGAATGAACACCTCGGAGCTGACCGGTGACGCGTCCCTGGCGGCCTCGTCGTGCTGCCGGAGCCTGCGCGGCCGTGACCGCGTGCGCGCGGTTCGGCTGGTCCTTCGCCGCGGCGGGTGCCTCCCGCCCCCCTTCGGCGGCAAGAACGTCACCCCGGTGGCAGCGCCCCGGATCCGCACCGGCCCCGCGCCCCCGCGTCCGGCGGTACCCCGCCGCCGGACGCGGGGGCGCGGGGCGCTACCGTCCCGGGGGACCTGTACCGACTCGTCCCCCGGTGGGCGAAGGAGACCGATACGCATGACGGCGGACGCGATGACCGGCATGTCGCTGCCGGCGGGCCACCTGGCGGAGCCGACGGTGGGCAGGCTGCTCACCTCGTGGCAGCCGGACGTGCCCGCCCTGGTCCTGGTGGCCGTCCTCGGCGGGCTCTACGGGTGGGGCGTGCTGCGGCTTCGCCGCCGGGGCGGGTCCTGGCCGGTGGCCCGCACCGCCGCGTTCGTGCTGCTCGGGCTCGGCGCGCTGGTGGTGGCCACGATGTCGGCGCTGGCCGTCTACGACCACGTCCTGTTCTGGCCGGCCGCCGTGCAGAACGTCCTGCTCGACCTGCTCGCGCCGCTCGGTCTCGCCCTCGGTGACCCGCTGCGGCTCGCCGTCGAGGCACTGCCCGAGCCGCGGGCGGCCCGGGTCCGGAGGGCCGTCACCGGCCGGGTCGTGCGCGTACTGACCTTTCCGCTGGTCAGCACGGCGCTGGTGCTCACCACCGAGCTGGTCGTCTACTTCACGCCGTACTTCGCCACCGCACTGCGGGTGGGCTGGCTGCACCAGCTGATGTACCTGCACCTGCTGGCGGCCGGGTGCCTGTTCGTCGTCCCGGTGCTCACCCGGGAGCAGACCCTGCCCGCCTGGTGCACGCACCCGGTCCGCGCCGCGCTCGTCTTCCTGGACGGCCTCGTCGACGCGGTGCCGGGCGTCGTGGTGATGACCCACGGCACGCTGATCGCCGGTGCCTGGTACCTCCACCACGCTCCCGCCTGGGCCCCCGACGTCCGCCACGACCAGCAGATCGGCGGCGGGGCCATGCTCAGCATCGCGGAACTGGTCGCGCTGCCCTTCCTGCTGGCCGTCCTCGCGCAGTGGGCCCGCGCCGAACGCCTCCAGAACGCGGCCCTCGACCGGCGCCTGGACGAGGAGCGTGGCACGGCACTCGCGACGGCGGGCGCCTCGGCCGCCGGCTCGGTGGACGGTGCTCCGGCGCCGCGCCCGGCCGAACCGCCCGCGCCCGAGCGGGTGCGCCCCTGGTGGGAGACCGAGCACAACGAGGTGGCCGACCGGATCCGCCGCCAGCACGGCGACCACTGAGCCGGCACGGCCCCCGGTGACGCCACCGCGCCCGTGAGGCGGACGGACCGCGCGGTCGCTGACCCCGCGCAGCCGTGGGGCCGCCCCTCGCGCCGCTCCCGTCCCGCCCGCTCACCCGATCGGCCCAGCGTCGGCCGGTGAGCCGCGCCGTCGGTGTGTCCGGTTCGCCGGACCGGTGCGGTGGTGCCGCGCGCCGGGCCGGGGCGCGGTGTCTCATGCGCGCGGAGGGCGTACGCCCCGCCCGCGCACCGTCCGTGAAGGCGTCCGGCGGCCCCGGTCCGGCGCGCGCCGGAAAAGGCACCCTTGCACACTGCAAGGGCGGGTACCCGGGGGAGCGTCGGCGGCACGGGCCCGCCACCCCGGCAGGGCCGGTGACCGGCCACGGAGCCGGCAGGCCCGGGTCGCCGGGACGCCCCGCACGGTCCAGGAAGGCGGTTGCCGCTGATGAGTCGTACACCCCCGCTCGACGCCCCCACGGTGGACGTCACCGCCCTGGAGGCGGCGCTGCGCGAGTCCGTGGACGCCGAGGTCCGGTTCGACGCCGGGAGCAGAGGCGCGTACGTCACGGACGGCTCCAACTACCGCCAGGTGCCGCTCGGCGTGGTCGTGCCCCGCACCGTGGAGGCGGGCGCGGAGGCCGTGGCGGTGTGCGCCCGGTTCGGGGCCCCGGTCCTCTCCCGCGGCGGCGGCACCAGCCTGGCCGGGCAGTCCACGAACACCGCCGTCGTCATCGACTGGACCAAGTACTGCCACGCGCTGATCTCCGTCGACCCCGACGCCCGCACCTGCGTGGTCGAACCCGGCATCGTCCTGGACGAGCTGAACCGGCGCCTTTCCGACCACCGTCTCCAGTTCGGCCCGAAACCCTCCACGCACAGCCACTGCGCGCTCGGCGGCATGATCGGCAACAACTCGTGCGGCGCGTCCGCGCAGGCGTACGGGAAGACCGTCGACAACGTGCGCCGGCTGGAGATCCTCACCTACGACGGCCTGCGGACGTGGGTGGGCCCCACCTCCGAGGCCGAGCGGGCCCGGATCGCCGCCGAGGGCGGCCGCAAGGCCGAGATCTACGCCGGGCTCGACCGCATCGCCACCGAGTACCTGGCGGACATCCGGCGCGGCTACCCGAAGATCCCGCGCCGGGTCTCCGGCTACAACCTCGACTCCCTGCTGCCCGAGAACGGCTTCGACGTCGCCCGCGCCCTGGTCGGCAGCGAGGGCACCCTGGTGACGGTCCTGCGGGCCGAACTGGAACTCGTGCCGGTGCCGCCGTACCAGTCGATCCTGGTCCTCGGCTACGAGGACATCTGCCGGGCCGGGGACGACGTCTCCCGGGTGCTCGAACACTGCTCGCCCAGCCAGCTGGAGGCACTGGACGGGCGGATGGCGCAGCTGATGCGCGAGGAGGGCGCCTACCTCGACTCCCTGCGCGTCCTGCCGAAGGGCGACAGCTGGCTGCTGGTGCAGTTCAGCGGGGACAGCCAGGAGGCCGTCGACGAGCAGGCGCACGCCCTGCTGCGCGCCCTCGGCCGCAGCGAGAAGGATCCGGACGTCGCCTTCTCCGACGACCCGGAGCGCGAACAGGAGATGCTCAAGGCCCGCGAGGCGGGACTCGGCGTGACCGCGCGGCCCCCGGACGACCGGGAGACCTGGGAGGGCTGGGAGGACTCCGCCGTGCCGCCCGAGCGCCTCGGCGACTACCTGCGCGACCTGAAGAAGCTGTTCGAGGAGTTCGACTACGACCACCCCTCGCTGTACGGGCACTTCGGGCAGGGCTGTGTGCACACCCGGATCCCCTTCGGGCTGAAGACGGCCGAGGGCGTCGCCGACTTCCGCCGTTTCCTGGAGCGCGCCGCCGACCTCGTCTCGTCCTACGGCGGCTCGCTGTCGGGCGAGCACGGCGACGGCCAGTCCCGGGGCGAGCTGCTGGTACGGATGTTCGGGCCGCGTCTGGTGACCGCGTTCGGCGAGCTGAAGAGGCTGTTCGACCCGGGCGACCGGATGAACCCGGGCAAGATCGTCGACCCGAACCCGGTCGACGGCCAGCTCCGCCTCGGCGCCGACTGGCGGCCGGCCACACCCGAGACGCACTTCGGCTACCCGGAGGACGACCACTCCTTCACCCGCGCGGTGATGCGCTGCGTCGGCATCGGCAACTGCCGCAGCCACGAGGGCGGCGTCATGTGCCCCTCCTACCGCGCCACCTGGGAGGAGGAGCACTCCACCCGGGGCCGGGCCCGGCTGCTGTTCGAGATGCTCGACGGCCACGCGGACTCCACGGTCACCGACGGCTGGCGCTCCACCGAGGTCAAGGACGCGCTCGACCTCTGCCTCGCCTGCAAGGGCTGCAAGTCGGACTGCCCGGTCAACGTCGACATGGCCACCTACAAGGCCGAGTTCCTCTCCCACCACTACGAGGGCAGGCTGCGTCCGCCCGCCCACTACTCCATGGGCTGGCTGCCGCTGTGGGCCCGCCTCTCCCGCGTCGCCCCCTCCCTGGTCAACACCCTCCTGCGCGCGCCCGGCCTGTCCCGGGCGGGCAAGGCGCTGGCCGGGGTGGCCGAGGAGCGGCAGGCCCCCGTGTTCGCCCGGCAGTCCTTCCTCGAGTGGTGGCGGGAACAGGACGCCGAGGAACCCGACCCCGCCGACCCGCGGACCGTGGTGCTGTGGCCCGACACCTTCAGCACCTACTTCCACCCCTCCATCGCGATCTCGGCCGTACGGGTCCTGCGCGACGCGGGCTTCAAGGTCGCCGTCCCCACCGAACCGGTGTGCTGCGGCCTCACCTGGATCTCCACCGGGCAGCTCGACACCGCCAAGAAGGTGCTGCGCCGCTCCCTCGACGTGCTGCGCCCCTACCTGGACGCGAGCACGCCGATCATCGGCCTGGAACCCTCCTGCACGGCCGTCTTCCGCTCCGACGCGACCGAGCTGATGCCCGCCGACCTGGACGTCAAGCGGCTGGCCGGCCAGGTGCGCACCTTCGCCGAGCACCTGGTGCACCACGCGCCCGACGGCTGGCAGCCGCCGAAGCTGTCCCGGCAGGCCACCGTGCAGACCCACTGCCACCAGCACGCGATCATGAAGTTCGACGCGGACCGGGAACTCATGCGCCGCGCCCACCTCGACGCCGACGTCCTGGACGAGGGCTGCTGCGGCCTGGCCGGCAACTTCGGTTTCGAACGCGGCCACCACGAGGTCTCCATGGCCGTCGCGGAACAGGGCGTCCTGCCCGCCGTCCGCGCGGCCGCCCCCGACAGCCTGGTCCTCGCCGACGGCTTCAGCTGCCGCACCCAGATCGAACAGGGCGGCACCGGCCGCCGCGCCCTGCACCTGGCCGAGGTGCTTGCCCTCGGCCTGGACGGGAACCTGCCCCAGGAGCAGCCCGAACGGCTGGCCACCCGGCCCGCCGAACCGTCCCGCGCGGCCCGCTGGGCGGCCACCGCGGGCGTCGCGGCCCTGACCGCGGCGGCCGTCACCGCGGCCGGCCGGACAGCCGTCCGCTCCCTGCGCCGCCCCTGACCGGGCGCGCCCTGACCGAGCCCTGAGAACGCACCCTCCGGAAAGGTTTTCCGCACATGTCGAAGAAAGTCTCCGACCACCTCCTCGAGCGTCTGCGCGACTGGGGTGTGGAGTATGTCTTCGCCTACCCCGGCGACGGCATCAACGGGCTGCTCGCCGCCTGGGGCCGGGCCGACGACAACCCCCGGTTCATCCAGGCCCGGCACGAGGAGATGGCCGCGTTCGAGGCCGTCGGCTACGCCAAGTTCTCCGGCAAGGTCGGCGTGTGCGCGGCCACCTCCGGCCCCGGCGCCATCCACCTGCTCAACGGCCTCTACGACGCCAAGCTCGACCACGTCCCGGTCGTCGCGATCGTCGGCCAGACCAACCGCAGCGCCATGGGCGGCTCCTACCAGCAGGAGGTCGACCTGCTGAGCCTGTACAAGGACGTCGCCTCCGACTTCTGCGAGATGGTCACCGTCCCCGAGCAGCTGCCCAACGTGCTGGACCGGGCGATGCGCACCGCCATGGCCCGCCGCTCGGTGTGCGCCGTGGTCATCCCCGCCGACGTGCAGGAACTCGACTACTCGCCGCCCGAGCACGCCTTCAAGATGGTCCCCTCCAGCCTCGGCATGTCGCACTACGCGCCGGTCCCCTCCGACGAGGACCTCACCCGCGCGGCCGAGGTGATCAACGCGGGCGAGAAGGTGGCCATCCTCGTCGGGCAGGGCGCGCGCGGGGCCCGGCAGGAGGTCATGGCGGTGGCCGACCGGCTCAACGCCGGCGTCGCCAAGGCGCTGCTCGGCAAGGACGTGCTGGACGACGAGCTGCCCTACGTCACCGGGGCGATCGGCCTGCTCGGCACCAGGCCGTCGTACGAGATGATGGAGAACTGCGACACGCTGCTCGTCATCGGCTCCTCCTTCCCGTACACCCAGTTCATGCCGGAGTTCGGGCAGGCGCGGGCCGTGCAGATCGACATCGACCCGCACATGGTCGGCCTGCGCTACCCGTTCGAGGTGAACCTCGTGGGCGACGCCCGCGAGACGCTGACCCGGCTGCTGCCGCTGCTCAAGACGAACAAGAACAAGAGCTGGCGCAAGACCATCGAGAAGGACGTCGCGCGGTGGTGGGAGGTGATGCAGCGGCGGGCCGCCGTCGACGCCGAACCCATCAACCCCGAGTACGTCGCGCACGCCCTGAGCGACCTGCTGCCCGACGACGTCATCCTCGCCTCCGACTCCGGCTCCGCCGCCAACTGGTACGCCCGTCACCTCAAGCTGCGCGGCGCCATGCGCGGCTCGCTGTCCGGCACGCTCGCCACCATGGGCCCCGGAGTGCCGTACGTCATCGGCGCCAAGTTCGCGCACGGCGACCGTCCGGCGATCGCCCTGGTCGGCGACGGCGCCATGCAGATGAACGGCATGGCCGAGCTGATCACCATCGCCAAGTACTGGCAGGAGTGGCAGGACCCGCGCCTGATCGTCGCCGTCCTCAACAACCAGGATCTCAACCAGGTCACCTGGGAGATGCGCGCCATGGCCGGCGCTCCTCAGTTCCTGCCCTCCCAGTCGATCCCCGACGTCGCCTACGCCGACTTCGCCCGCTCGCTGGGCCTGAACGGCATCCGGGTCGAGGAACCGGACGGCGTCCGCGGCGCCTGGGAGAGCGCGCTCAGGAGCGACAAGCCGTGCGTGCTGGACTTCGTCACCGACCCGGCCGTGCCGCCCATCCCGCCGCACGCCACCCTCGACCAGATCGAGGCCGCCGCGACCTCCGTCCTCAAGGGCGACAGCGACCGCGCCGGCATGGTCCGCCAGGGCTTCAAGGCCAAGGTGCAGGAGTTCCTGCCCGGCGGCCGGCACCGCTCGGACCGGCCGGGCGCCGAGGAGGGCCGGTGAGGCACGGTCCGGTGACGGCGGGGGCGGGCGCCGCGGTGCCCGCCCCCGCCGCGCGGACCTCCACGACACACGGTGAGGCCCCGCGGACATGAGCACCACATCCTTCCCCCCGCACGCACTGCACGACTACGCGCTGCTCGCCGACGGCGAGCGCGGCGCCCTCATCGGCCAGGACGGCGCGGTCAACTGGCTGTGCGCGCCGACCTGGCACGACGACGCCGTCTTCGCCTCCCTCATCGGCGGCCGGGGCGTCTACGCGGTCACCCCGCGCGGCCGGTACGTCCCCGGCGGCTACTACGAGGAGGGCACCCTGATCCGGCGCAGCCGCTGGATCACCACCGACGGGGTGATCGAGTGCCGCGAGGCCCTCGCCTTCCCCGGCGAGCGGGACCGCCTCGTCCTGCTGCGCCGCCTGATGGCCGTCGACGGCACCGCGCACGTGCGCGTCGTCCTGGACGCCCACGCCGACTACGGCCGCGCCCCCTCCTCCGTCCCGCACCGGGACGACGACGGCGTCTGGCACGTCAACTCCGGCCGCCACCGGCTGCGCTGGCAGGGCGCCCCGACGGCGACCGTCCGCGCCGAGGGCCTGACCGCCGACCTGGTCCTGGCACCCGGCGAGCACCACGACCTGGTCCTCGAGTGCTCCGACGCGCCGCTGCCCCGCACCCCGCCCCGGGCCGGCCACGCCTGGGCCGCCACCGAACAGGCCTGGCGGGAGAGCGTGCCCGCCCTGGACCGGACCGTCGCCCCCGGCGACGCCCGCCGCGCCTACGCCGTGCTGCGCGGGCTGACCACGCACGGCGGCGGCATGGTCGCCGCGGCCACCACCAGCCTGCCCGAACGCGCCGAGGCGGGCCGCAACTACGACTACCGGTACGTGTGGATCCGCGA
The DNA here is from genome assembly GCF_040703815.1 of Streptomyces sp. NPDC006743. Classification (NCBI taxonomy): domain Bacteria; kingdom Bacillati; phylum Actinomycetota; class Actinomycetes; order Kitasatosporales; family Streptomycetaceae; genus Streptomyces; species Streptomyces sp. NPDC006743. Next base: position 9,908 of record NZ_JBEYJA010000023.1, read on the forward strand.
CCAGAGCCTGGCCGGGCAGGCGGCGGCCGCCGCGGACGCCCCCGAACTCCTGGACGCCGCCGTCCGTTTCGTGCGCGAACGGCTGCTGGACGACGGCCCCGGCCTCGCCCCCGCCTACACCGTGCACGGCCGGCCGGTCCCCGGCCAGCGCGAGCTGGACCTGCCCGGCTACCCCGGCGGCTCCAGCCGGATCGGCAACCACGTCGAGAAGCAGTTCCAGCTGGACTGCTTCGGCGAGGCGCTGCTGCTGTTCGCCGCCGCCGAACGCGCCGGCCGCCTCGACACCGACGGGCGGCGGGCCGCCGAGGTCGCGGTCCGGGCGATCGCCGAACGGTGGCGGGAACCCGACGCCGGTATCTGGGAACTGGACCCCGAGCACTGGACCCACAGCCGGCTCACCTGTGTCGCCGGACTGCGCGCCCTGGCCGCTGCGGCACCGCGCGCCGCCGGGACCGGCACCTGCGACCGGCTCGCCGACACCCTGCTCGCCCACACCGCCGCCACCAGCGTGCACCCCGACGGCCACTGGCAGCGCACCCCCGACGACCCCAAGGCCGACGCCGCGCTGCTGCTGCCCCCGCTGCGCGGCGCCCTGCCCGCCGACGACCCGCGCACCCGCGCCACCCTCGCCGCCTGCCGCGACCAGCTCGCCCAGGACCACTTCATGTACCGCTTCCGGCACGACGACCGGCCCCTGGAAGAGGCCGAGGGAGCCTTCCTGCTGTGCGGGTTCGCCATGGCGCTCGCCGAGCACCAGCAGGGCAACGAGACCGACGCCTACCGCTGGTTCGAACGCAACCGCGGAGCCTGCGGATCGTCGGGACTGTACGCGGAGGAGTTCGACGTCGCCCAGCGGCAGTTGCGCGGCAACCTTCCCCAGGCCTTCGTCCACGCCCTGCTGCTGGAGGCCGCCGCCCGCCTCCCGAAGGAACCGAGTTCACCGGCGGACACCGCCGGGTAAGGAGCCCACCCATGCCCCAGACCGTCGTCATCACCGGTGCCAGCGCCGGCATCGGCCGCGCCACCGCCCGCCTGTACGGCAGGCGCGGCGCCAACGTCGTGCTGCTGGCCCGCGGCCGGGCCGGCCTGGACGCCGCCGCGCAGGAGATCGAGGCGCTCGGCGGCCGGCCCCTCGTCCAGGTCACCGACACCTCCGACGCCGGGCAGGTCGAAGCCGCCGCCGACGCCGCCGAGGAGGCCTTCGGCCCCGTCGACGTATGGATCAACTGCGCGTTCAGCAGCGTCTTCGCGCCCTTCGACGAGATCACCGCCGAGGAGTACGAGCGGGTGACCCGGGTGACGTACCTGGGCTTCGTGAACGGCACCCGGGCCGCGCTGAAGCGGATGCTGCCCCGCGACCGCGGCACCATCGTGCAGGTCGGCTCCGCGCTCGGGGAGCGGGCCATCCCGCTGCAGTCGGCGTACTGCGGCGCCAAGCACGCCATCAACGGATTCACCTCCTCGCTGCGCACCGAACTCCTGCACCGCGGCAGCAAGGTCCGGGTGACCGTCGCCCAGATGCCGGCCGTCAACACCCCGCAATTCTCCTGGGTCCGCTCCCGGCTGCCCAAGCACCCCCAGCCGGTGCCGCCGATCTACCAGCCGGAGGTCGCCGCCCGCGGGGTCGTGCACGCCGCCGACCACCCCGGCCGCAAGCAGTACTACATCGGCGCCAGCACCGTGGCCACCGTCTGGGCCAACCGGCTCGCCCCCGCCCTCCTCGACCGCTACCTGGCCCGCACCGGCTTCGACTCCCAGCAGACCGACCAGGTGGCGCCGACCGGCGAGAGCAACCTCTTCGAACCGCTGGACCGGCCCGGGGGCGACGACCGCGGCGCCCACGGCGCCTTCGACGACTCGGCGCACAGCCGCTCCCTGGAAGCCGCCCTGGCCCGCCACCCCGCCGCCGTCGCCTCCGTGATCGCCGTCGGCGCCGTCGGTGCCGTGGCCGCGAGGGCGGCGCTGGGCAGGGGCGCCCGCTCCGACGCCGCGTGAGGAGACCGCGATGACCCTGACCGAACGCCCGCACCGCCTCCTCGACGAGGCGACCGACATCGTGGCCATCGTGGGCGGGGTGACCCGCGACCGGGCCCGTGCCGTGCTGCGCGCGATGGCCGCGCACACCCGCATCAAGGAGCAGCACGTGGCCGAACTCGTCGTCGAATGGGCCACGTCGGGGCGGCTGCCGGCCGACCTGCTGCGCGAGCTGAGACACCAGCTCGACAGCGGGCGCGGGGCCCCGGCCCCCGGACCGGCCCGCTGACAGGAGGGCGGTGCGCGCGGCGACGGGACGCCGGGACAATCCCTGCCGGGCACCGTTGTCCTCTGCAATGATGCTCCGCGCCTGATCGTTTCCGCCCGTACGGGCGGAGCGGCGGAAGGGGGACACCATGGCACAGCGTGACACCGACCGGGGACGGACCCGGTCCGGTGGCCGCTTCGGGCAGGCCGCGCTCGACCGTGAGGCCGAGGAGCTGAGCGTGGCCGTGATGGCCGCGTCCCGGCTGTTCGTGGCGATCTCCGCCCGCGCCCTGGCGTCCACCGCGGACTCGCTGACCCTGCCCCAGCTGCGGGCGCTGGTGGTGCTGGACACCTGCGGACCGGTCAAGCTGGTCGTGCTCGCCGCCACCCTGGGCGTCAACCCGTCCACCGCGCTGCGCATGGTGGAACGCCTGGAGGCGCTCGACCTCGTCGACCGCAGGACCAACCCGGCCAACCGGCGCGAGGTCGTGCTGAGCCTCACCGGCGGCGGCCACGAACTGGTCAGCCGGGTCCTCGACCGGCGCCGTGCCGAGATCCGCCGCCTGGTGCAGCGGCTGCCCGCCCAGGAACGGGCCGCGCTGGTCCCCGCCCTGCACGCGCTGACGGAGGCGGCGGGGGAGACGGCGGTGGACGCCTACGACGACGCGCGCAGGGACCGCGGCGTCGTGGACGACGCCCTGGACCCGGCCGCCCCGCCGGACACGTGAGCCGGGCGCACCGGGGCGGACGGGCGCCTGCCGGGCCCGGCGAGCGAACGGGAACGCCCGCCCCGGCGGGCGACACGCTTTCGGCGCTGCCCCGAAGGAGCAGCGCTCTCCCGCCGGGGCGGCCATCGCGTCCACGGCCGGAGCGCGCGCCACCCGACACCCCGTCGGCGCTGTGGGCCACCGGGCCTTCACGGTCCCGCCGTCCGGTCCGGCCGCGTACCCCGGCTGCGCCGACCCGCCCGGCCCCGGAGGACCCGACACCACGGCGGACCTCACGTGTTCCAGGCTGAGCGAGCCCCTTCCGGTGACCGCACGGCAACCGCCGTCGCTGCCGTGGGCTCCTGGCCCCGGGTACCCGGCGACGCCCCGGACGGGCCACCACAACGAGCCGAACCGGTGGAGCACCCGCTGCAATGGACGGGTGACCGCGCCCCCCGACGACTGCCTCGCGCGCAACGAATGGATCTGCGGTGCCTACCTGAGCACCCGACGGCACATGCTGCTCGACGCCGTGCTCCAGCACCTGCGCCTGACCGCCCTGGCCGTGCTCATCGGGCTCGTCGTCGCGCTCCCGCTCGCTGTGCTCGCCCGCCGCCTGCGCTGGACGGCGGCCCCCGTGCTGGCCCTCACCACCGTCCTCTACACCATCCCCTCACTGGCCATGTTCTCCCTGCTCCTGCCCCTGTACGGCCTGTCGGCCGGCCTCGTCGTCGCGGGCCTGGCGCTGTACTCGCTCACCGTGCTCGTCCGCAACCTCCTCGCCGGACTGCGCGCGGTGCCCGAGGAGATCCGGCAGGCGGCCCGCGGCATGGGATACGGTCCCGTCCGGCTGCTGCTCGCGGTCGAACTGCCGCTCGCCCTGCCCGCCGCGACGGCCGGACTGCGCGTCGCCACCGTCTCGGCGGTCTCCCTGGTCACCGTGGGCGCGATCGTCGGCTTCGGCGGGCTCGGCAACCTCATCTACGCGGGCATGAACACCTACTTCAAGGCCCAGGTGCTCACCGCCTCCGTGCTGTGCGTGGTGATCGCCGTCGCCGCCGACCTGCTCCTGCTCGGCGTCCAGCGCGCGGTCACCCCCTGGACCCGGGCGGCGCGCCGGTGACCCGCGCGGCGGGGGAGAGGGCCCCGCGCCCATGAGCACGCTCACCGACGCCTGGGGATGGCTCACCGACCCCGCGCACTGGACGGGCGAGGACGGCATCGCGCACCGCCTGCTCCAGCACCTGCTGCTCACCGTCGTCTGCCTCGCCGTCAGCTGCCTGATCGCCCTGCCGGTCGCGCTCGTCCTCGGCCACCTCGGCAAGGGCGGCGCCCTCGCCGTCAACATCTCCAACGCCGGCCGCGCCGTGCCCACCTTCGCCGTCCTCGTCCTGCTGCTGCTCACCCCGGTCGGCCGGTGGGGCGAGGGACCCACGGTCGTGGCCCTCGTCCTGTTCGCGGTGCCGCCGCTGCTGACCAACGCCTACGTCGGCATGCGGGAGGTGGACCGCGACGTCGTGCGGGCGGCGCGCGGCATGGGGATGACCGGCGGCCAGACCCTGCGGCGCGTCGAACTGCCCCTGGCGCTCCCGATGGTCCTGAACGGGGTGCGGATCGCCGCCGTGCAGCTCGTCGCCACCGCCACCATCGCCGCCCTGGCCGGCGGCGGCGGCCTCGGCCGGATCATCACGGCCGGCTTCAACCTGGCCGACACGCCGCAGGTGGTGGCGGGCGCCGCCCTCGTCGCCGCGTTCGCGCTGGCCGTCGAGGCCGCCTTCGAGGCCGCCGAACGGCTGGCCCCCCGACACGGCCGGGGCGGCACCCGGTGACAGCCCCCGCCGTACGCCCGCCGGCCCTGCTGCTCCTGCTGCTCCTGCTCGGCCCGCTCGCCGCCTGCGCCGCCGGCCCGTCCCTGGAGGACCGCGGCCGGGTCACCGCACCGCCCGGCGACAGCAGACACCTGACCGTCGGGTCCGCGGGCTTCACCGAGAGCGACCTGCTCGCGCAGATGTACGCCCTGCTCCTGGGCCAGGCCGGGTACAGGACGTCCCTGATCACCGTCGCCAACCGCGAACTGTACGAACCGGCCCTGGAGTCCGGCCGGATCGACGTCGTCCCCGAGTACGCGGCCACCTTCGCGGACTGGCTGAACGCCAAGACCCACGGCGCCGACGCGCCCCCGGCCGGCTCGCCCGATCTCGCCGCCACCATGAAGGCCCTGCGCGCCCTGGCCGCCCCCCGCGGCCTGACCGTCCTCGACCCCGGCCGGGCCGTCGACCAGAACGCCTTCGCGGTGAGCCGCGCCTACGCCCGCGCGCACGGCCTGAAGACCCTCGGCGACCTCGGCGCCTCGGGCCTGAAGGTGCGGCTCGCCGCGGGCGACGAGTGCGTGCGGCGGCCGTACTGCGCACCGGGGCTGAGGAAGACGTACGGCATCGACGTCACCGGCGTCGACCCCAAGGGCGTCGGCACCGTCCCCGCGAAACAGGCGGTGGCCGGCGGCCGCGACCAGCTGGTGCTCACCACGACCACGGACGCCACCCTGGACGCCTTCGGTCTCGTCCTCCTCGCCGACGACAAGCATCTGCAGAACGCCGACTACGTCGTCCCCGTCGTGAACCGCGCCCGCGCCGGGGGCCGGGCGGTGACCGAGGTGCTCGGCAGGCTCAACGCCGTCCTCACCACCGCCGACCTCGCCGCGCTGAACCAGCGCGTCGACGACTGGCGCCGCCTGCCCTCCGACGTGGCCCGCGCCTACCTGAAGGAGAAGGGCCTGCTGAAGTGATCCGGCGCGGACGTCTTCGACGCGCCCGCACGCCCGGTGCGCGCCCCCGGCCCGCCGCCCGGCGCGCGGTCAGGCACACCGAGTCGAAGCCGATGTGCCCACCGGGTCAGGCGTCCGCCACCGAGTCGAAGCCGACCTGCCCGCGCGGCACCCCGCGCGCGTCCGCGTCCACCGAACGGCGCAGCGCCTCGTGCAGCTTCGCCGGAGTCAGCACGCCGAGGAAACGCGCACCGTCCAGCACGGCGACCCAGCCCGCGTCGTGCTGGAGCATCACCCCGAAGGCCTGTTTCAGCGGGGCGCCCACCGGCACCCACGCGTTCATCCGGTGCGCCAGGTCACCGACCGCGCCGCCCGCGCCCAGCGCGTCCAGGCCGACCCAGCCGTGCAGGTTCCCGAAGGTGTCGAGGACCACCGCCCAGCGGGCGCCCGCGGCCCGCAGCCGTCCGGCCGCGCGCTCGGCCGGCTCGTCGAGCCGGGCGACCGGCGGCTGCTCCAGATCGCCTTGTTCGACCGCCGTGACCGACATCCTCTTCAGACCGCGGTCGGCGCCCACGAACGAGGCGACGTACCCGTTCGCCGGAGTGCCCAGCACCGCGGCGGGCGTGTCGAACTGCTCGATGCGCCCCTGCCCGTACACGGCGATGCGGTCGCCGAGCCGCACCGCCTCCTCGATGTCGTGGGTGACCAGCAGCACCGTCTTGCGCACCGCGGCCTGCATGCGCAGGAACTCGTCCTGCAACTGCTCGCGCACCACCGGGTCCACCGCCCCGAACGGCTCGTCCATCAGCAGCACCGGCGGGTCCGCGGCCAGCGCCCGCGCCACGCCGACCCGCTGCCGCTGACCGCCCGAGAGCTGCTCGGGGTAGCGCGGCCCGTACGTCGCCGGGTCCAGGCCCACCAGCTCCAGCAGCTCGGCGGCCCGCGCCCGCGCCCTCGCCCGCTTCCAGCCCAGCAGCGCGGGCACGGTCGCGGTGTTGTCGAGGACCGTGCGGTGCGGGAAGAGACCGACCTGCTGGATGACGTAGCCGATCCGGCGGCGCAGCCGCACCGGGTCGACGGCGGCGACGTCCTCGCCGTCCACGAGGACGCGGCCCGAGGTCGGTTCGACGAGCCGGTTGACCATCATCATGGTGGTGGTCTTGCCGCACCCGGACGGCCCGACCAGGGTGACGAGTTCGCCCTCGGCCACCTCCAGGTCGAGGCCGTCCACGGCCGTGGTCCCGTCCGGGTACCGCTTGGTGACCTGCTCGAACCGGATCATGTTCTCACGCTAGCCGCGTCCTTCACTCCCCGCTCACCAGCACCACCTCCAGGGTGCGCGGTCCGTGCACCCCCTCCACCCGGTCCAGCTCGATGTCGCTGGTCGCGGAGGGGCCGGAGATCCAGGTCAGCGGGCGCCGCGGATCCAGACGGGCCAGGGCCTCGGGCACCGAGGAGACCACCTGGCCCGGGACGCGGACGACGCAGACGTGGTGGTCGGGGACGAGCGTGATCCGGCGGCGGCCCTGGCCGGCGGAGCCGTCCAGCACGATCGTGCCGGTCTCCGCGACGGCGACCGCGCAGCCGGTGACCACACTGTCGACGCGGTCCAGTTCGTGCGGCGAGCTGTCCGCCCGGTCCTCGACCCGCGTCACCCGTGCCTGCGCCGTCCACGCCTCCTCCAGGCCCGGCGGCACCAGGACGGTCGCCGAGCCCCGCTCGGCGAGCAGCCGGGCGATCAGGGCGGGCAGCCCGGCCGCGTCGGTGCGGTGCACCAGCGCCCGGTAGTCGGCCAGGTTCGCGGCCAGCAGCTCGACCGTCGCCGGGACGTCCAGGTCGCCGTGCCGGCGCAGATAGTCCCGGACGACCGCCTGCTCGTAGGGCGTGTCGTCGGGCGGTACGTCCGCCAGCGCGCGCCGCACCCGGCCCAGGATCCGTTCCCTGCTGCTCACGTCGTGCCCTCCTCGCCGCCGTGCGTACGCTGCCACCAGTCCCGGAACGGCTCCGCGGGCAGCGCGGGCAGGTCCCGGGACCCCGTCCAGGCCCGGCCCGGACCGGGCAGGGTGCGCGGGTGGAAGCGCCGGGTGCGCGACGCCAGCCGCTGGCCGCCGCGCAGCAGGGCCGGGTGGGTGAGGGCGACGCGGGCCGCGCGCATCGCCGCCCGCTCGGCCCGGTGTCCCCGGGCGGGCCTGAGTACCACCTTGTTGCCCTCGCGGGTCGCCCCGCCGCCCTGCGCTACCCGTTCCCGCAGGTGCACCAGGACCTCGGGGATGTCGATGGCGACCGGGCACACGTCGTAGCAGGCGCCGCACAGCGAGGACGCGTACGGCAGGGAGGCGTCGATCGCGCTGCCGGTGCCGCGCAGCTGCGGGCTCAGGACGGCGCCGATCGGCCCGGGGTACACCGAGCCGTACGCGTGCCCGCCGGCCCGCTCGTAGACCGGGCACACGTTCAGGCAGGCCGAGCAGCGGATGCAGCGCAGGGCCTGCCGGCCGACCTCGTCGGCGAGGGTGTCGGTGCGCCCGTTGTCGAGCAGCACGAGGTGGAAGGTGGCCGGCCCGTCCCCGTCGGTGGTGCCGGTCCAGGTGGACGTGTAGGGGTTCATCCGCTCGGCGGTGGAGGAGCGGGGCAGGGTCTGCAGGAAGACCTCCAGGTCCTGCCAGGTCGGCACGATCTTCTCGATGCCGACGACCGAGATCAGCGTCTCGGGCAGAGTCAGGCACATGCGTCCGTTGCCCTCGGACTCCACGACCACCAGCGTGCCGGTCTCGGCCACCACGAAGTTGGCGCCGGAGATGCCGACCTTGGCGCGCAGGAACTTCTCCCGCAGGTGCAGCCGGGCCGCCTCGGCGAGTTCGGCCGGTGCGTCGGTCAGGCCCTCGGGGGCCGGACGCCCCCACTCCTTCATCTCGGAGCGGAAGATGTCGCGGATCTCCCCGCGGTTGCGGTGGATCGCGGGCACCAGGATGTGGGACGGCCGGTCCTTGCCCAACTGCACGATCAGCTCGGCGAGATCGGTCTCGTAGGCGCGGATGCCCTCGGCCTCCAGCGCCTCGTTGAGCCCGATCTCCTGGGTGGCCATCGACTTGACCTTGACGACCTCGCTCTCGCCGGTCGCCCGGACCAGGCCGGCGACGATCCGGTTCGCCTCGGCCGCGTCGACCGCCCAGTGGACGGTGCCGCCGGCCGCGGTGACCGCCTCCTCCACCTGCACCAGGTAGCGGTCCAGGTGGCGCAGCGTGTGGTCCTTGATGCGCCGTCCCGCCTCGCGCAGCAGCGCCCAGTCGGAGACCTCGGCCACCGCCTTGGCCCGTTTGGCGCGGATGGTGTGCGTGGCGTGGTGCAGGTTGCCGCGCAGCGTCGCGTCGCGCACGGCCTCGCGCGCGGCCGCCGGGAACGCCGGCATGCCGACGAACGTACCGCTCATGCCAGGGGCTCCTCTTCCGTGCTCGCCAGGATCTCCGCGATGTGCACCGGCCGCATCCGGCTGCGCAGCCGGGTCATCGTCCCGCCGATGTGCATCAGACAGGAGTTGTCGGCCGCGCACAGCACCTCGGCGCCGGTCGACTCGGCGCCGCGCACCTTGTCGGCGCCCATCGCCGCGGAGACGTCGGGGTTCTTCACCGCGAAGGTGCCGCCGAAGCCGCAGCACTCCTCGGCACCGGGCAGCTCCACCAGTTCGAGACCTTTCACGGCCTCCAGCAGCCGCCGGGGACGGTCCCCGAGACCCAGCGCGCGCAGCCCGTGGCAGGTCGGGTGGTAGGTGACGGTGTGCGGGTAGTACGCCCCCACGTCCGTCACGCCCAGCACGTCGACCAGGAACTCGGTCAGCTCGTACGTCTTCGGCACCACCGGTGCCAGCGCGCGGGCCAGCGAGTCGCCTCGCCCCTCCGCCCGCGCCCGTTCGCCCATGCGCGGATACAGCTCCCGCACCATCGCACCGCAGGACCCGGACGGTGTGACGATCGCGTCGTAGTCCCGGAAGACATCGGAGAACTGCCGGGCCAGCGGCTCCGCCTCGTGCCGGTACCCGGTGTTGTAGTGGGCCTGTCCGCAGCACGTCTGTCCCAGCGGGAAGTCCACCCGGACGCCCAGTCTGGTCAGCAGTTTCACCACCGCGCGGCCGGTGTCCGGATAGAGCGTGTCATTGACGCAGGTCAGGAACAGGGCGACACGCATCGAGGCTCCTTGTGGTCGGTCATCGGACGGGTGAAGCGTAGTCAGGCGGGCAGCGGGGCGGGAGACCCCGGGACCGCTCCGGGCGTGGCGGTGCGGGCGCCCCGCTCCCGGCCCGGCCCCGGCCCCGGCCGGGTGACCTCACGGCGCGGTGCCGAGCCGGGCCCCGGCCGCCCGCCACGCCGCCGCGTCGCCGCGCGGCTCGTACCGCGTCAGCGACCGGGTACGGGCCAGCAGGCGCCGCATCCCCGCCCGGTCACCGACGAGCCCGTGCGCCCGGGCCTGCACCAGCACGTTGCCGAAGGCGGCGGCCTCGGTGGGCCCGGCCACCACCGGCAGCCCGCACGCGTCGGCGGTCAGCTGGCACAGCAGCGCGTTGCGGGTGCCGCCGCCGACGACGTGCACCACGTCGACGGAACGGCCGGCCAGGTGCTGCGCCTGCCCGATCGCCCGCCGGTGGGCGAGCGCCAGGGAGTCGAGGATGCACCGGGTGGTCTCGGCGGGCGTGCCGGGCACCGGCTGTCCCGACGCCCGGCACGCCTCGGCGATCCGCTCCGGCATCCGCCCGGGCGCCAGGAACGCCGCGTCCCCCGCGTCCACCACCGACCGCAGCCCGGGCACGGCCGCCGCCTGCCGCAGCAGCCCGCCCAGATCCGGCTCGCCCCAGGCCCGCAGGCACTCCTGGAGCAGCCACAGGCCCATGATGTTGCGCAGGTAGCGGACGGTGCCGTCGAGCCCGAGTTCGTTGGTGAAGTTCGCGGCGCGGCTCTCCTCGGTGAGGACCGGCGCGTCCAGCTCCAGACCCGCCAGCGACCAGGTTCCCGTGCAGATGTACGCGAACCGCTCGCCGGTGGCGGGCACCGCGGCCACCGCCGACGCCGTGTCGTGCGAGGCGACCGTGGTGACCGGCACCGGTCCGGTGAGCCCGGTCTCCTCCAGCACGGCGGGCCGCAGCAGCCCCGCCGGATCGCCCGGCCGGCGCAGCGGCGCGAACAGGCCGAGGTCGATCCCGAGCCGGTCCGCGACCTCCCGCGACCAGCGCCGCGTACGCGGGTCGACGAGCTGGGTGGTCGAGGCGTTGGTCAGCTCGGTGCCCTCCTCGCCCGTCAGCCAGTACGTCAGCAGGTCGGGGACGAGCAGCAGCCGCCGGGCCGCCGCGAACCGCGCCGTCGAACGGGCCGCCATCAACTGGTAGAGGGTGTTGAACGGGGCGTACTGGATCCCGGTCGCCGCGTACAGCTCCGCGGCCGGCAGCGTCGCCCACACCTTCTCGGCGACACCCTCGGTGCGCGCGTCGCGGTAGTGCACCGGGTTGGCGAGCAGCGCCCCCTCGGCGTCCAGCAGTCCGTGGTCCACGGCCCAGCCGTCGATGCCGACGGAATCCACCGCACCGGCCGCCCGCAGCCCGTCCAGGACGCCCGCGTACAGGCCGAGCACGTCCCAGTGCAGGCCCTCGGGAAGCCGCACCGGCCGGTTGGGGAACCGGTGCGCCTCGGTCAGCTCCAGGATGTCCGGGCCGACGCGGCCGACCATGACGCGCCCGCTGGACGCGCCGAGGTCGACCGCGGCGTACGTCCGCATGTGCGCTCTCACCGCAGGAAGGCGGCGGCGACGCCGGCGTCGACCGGGACGTGCAGGCCGGTGGTGTGGGTGAGTTCGCCGCCGGTCAGCGCGAAGACGGCGTTCGCGACGTGCTCGGGCAGCACCTCCCGCTTGAGCAGGGTGCGCTGGGCGTAGAACTCGCCGAGTCTGTCCTCGGGCACCCCGTAGACGGCGGCGCGCTGCGCGCCCCAGCCGCCCGCGAAGATCCCGGAGCCGCGGACGACCCCGTCGGGGTTGACCCCGTTGACGCGGATGCCGTGCTCGCCCAGTTCGGCGGCGAGCAGACGGACCTGGTGGGCCTGGTCGGCCTTGGTGGCGGAGTAGGCGATGTTGTTCGGACCGGCGAAGACCGCGTTCTTGGAGGCGATGTAGACGATGTCGCCGCCCAGCCGCTGCGCGGTCATCACCCGGGCCGCCTCGCGGGAGACGAGGAAGGAGCCGCGCGCCATGATGGCGTGCTGGAGGTCCCAGTCCTTCGCGGAGGTCTCCAGCAGCGGCTTGGAGACCGAGATCCCGGCGTTGTTGACGACGAGGTCCACGCCGCCGAAGGCGAGGACGGCGGCCCGGAAGGCGGCCCGGATCTGCTCCTCGTCGGTGACGTCCACGGTGACGGCCACGGCCTTGTCGCCGCCGCCGATCTCTTCGGCGACGGCGGTGGCGTTCCCGGCGTTCAGGTCGGCGACGACCACGCAGGCTCCCTCGCCGGCGAGCCGGCGGGCGATGGCCCGGCCGATCCCGCTGCCCGCGCCGGTGACCAGCGCGATACGGGTGGCCAGCGGTTTGGGCTCCGGCATCCGCCGGAGCTTGGCCTCCTCCAGCGCCCAGTACTCGATGCGGAACTTCTCCGCCTCCTCGATCGGCGCGTAGGAGGAGACGGCCTCGGCGCCGCGCATCACGTTGATGGCGTTGACGTAGAACTCGCCGGCCACACGTGCGGTCTGCTTGTCCTTGCCGAAGGAGAACATGCCCACGCCCGGGACCAGGACGATCGCCGGGTCGGCGCCGCGCATGGCGGGGGAGCCGGGCTCGGCGTGACGCTCGTAGTAGGCGGCGTACTCCTCGCGGTAGGCGCTGTGCAGCTCCTCCAGCCGGGCCACGGCCTCGTCGAGGGGGGCGGTGGCGGGAAGGTCGAGGACCAGCGGACGCACCTTGGTGCGCAGGAAGTGGTCGGGGCAGGAGGTGCCGAGCGCGGCGAGCCTGGGGTGCTCGGCGCGGGCGAGGAAGTCCAGTACGGCCTCGCAGTCGGTGAAGTGCCCGACCTGCGGCCGGTCCTGCGAGGCGAGGGCGCGCACGTGCGGCGCCAGCGCGGCGGCGCGCTCGCGGCGCTCGGCCTCGGGCAGCGCCTGGTGGCCCGCGGTCACCGGGCCGAACGGCTCGGGCCTGCCGTGGGCGTCGAGGAAGGCCTGGGCGGTGCGGATGATGTACAGGGAGTTCTGTTCGCACTCCTCGGAGGTGTCGCCCCAGGCGGTGATGCCGTGCCCGCCGAGGATGCAGCCGACGGCCTGCGGGTTGGCCGCCTTGACGGCGGCGATGTCCAGTCCCAGCTGGAAGCCGGGCCGCCGCCAGGGCACCCACACCACGCGGTCGCCGAAGCACTCGGCGGTCAGTTTCTCCCCGTCGGCGGCGCAGGCCAGCGCGATGCCGGAGTCGGGGTGGAGGTGGTCCACGTGCGGCGCGTCGACCAGTGCGTGCATCGCGGTGTCGATGGAGGGGGCGGCGCCGCCCTTGCCGTGCAGGCAGTAGTCGAACGCGGCGACCATCTCGTCCTCGCGCTCGACGCCCGGGTAGACGCCGGTGAGTGCCCGCAGCCGGTCCAGCCGGAGCACGGCGAGCCCGGCCTCGCCGAGGGTGCCGAGGTCACCGCCGGAGCCCTTCACCCACATCAGTTCCAGGTCGCCCCCGGTCACCGGGTCGGTGGCGGTGCCCTTCGCGGACGCGTTGCCGCCGGCGTAGTTGGTGTTGCGGGGATCGGCGCCCAACCGGTGGGAACGGTCGAGGAGGGCGGCGGCTTCGGGGTGAACAGCCATGTCTGTCCGGTCCTTTCGAACGGGGGAGGAGTGAAGCGCCCCGAAAGGGCGCGGGGGGCTGCGCCTTCAAACAGGGCCTGAGCGAAGCGCCCCCGAAGGGGCGCGGGGAACTGCGCGATCAACCACGACCGAGCCGCACCCGGCAACGGACCGGAACCCGGCACACGCGCCGCCGGAGCCGGGAACCCGGCACACGCGGCACCACAGCCGGCGACCCGGCCCGCCCGGCCGTGCTCACGCTCCCCACCCCGCCTGCCGCCCGCCCACCCGTTCGGCGACGATCTTCTCCGCCCACCCGGACCGCCGGTAGGCGTCCAGCGGCTCGGGGTCCAGCCCCATCTCCTCGCGCACCTCCCGGAGCAGGGGCCGCACATCGGTGTTGTACGCGTCCATGAGGACGGCGTTGGCCTCCAGCACGTCCCCCGCGGCCTGGGCGGCGGACAGGGCCGCACGGTCGACCAGCAGCGCCTTGGCCGTGGCCTCCTGGACGTTCATCACGGACCGGATGATCGCCGGGATCTTCGCCTCGATGTTGTGGCACTGGTCGAGCATGAAGGCGACCCCGGGCACCAGCCCGCCGCCGCGGACGACCTCGTACATGATCCGGAAGAGCTGGAAGGGGTCGGCGGCGCCGGCCATCAGGTCGTCGTCGGCGTAGAAGCGCGAGTTGAAGTCGAACCCGCCGAGCCTGCCCTCGCGCAGCAGCGTCGCCACGATGAACTCGATGTTGGTGCCCGGCGCGTGGTGCCCGGTGTCGACGACGACCTGGGCCCTGGGCCCGAGCTTGAGGCAGTGGGCGTAGGCGGTGCCCCAGTCGGGGACGTCGGTGGTGTAGAAGGCGGGCTCGAAGAGCTTGTACTCCAGCAGCATCCGCTGGTCCTCGCCGAGCCGTTCGTAGACCTCGGCGAGGCCCTCGGCGAGCCGGTCCTGCCGGCCGCGGATGTCGTCCTGGCCCGGGTAGTTGGTGCCGTCGGCGAACCACAGCTTGAGGTCGCGCGACCCGGTCGCGTCCATGATGCCGACACACTCCAGCAGGTGGCCGACGGCCTTGCGGCGCACCGCCGCGTCCGGGTGGCAGATGCTGCCCAGCCGGTAGTCGTCGTCCTGGAAGGTGTTGGAGTTCACCGCGCCCAGCCGCACGCCCAGCTCTTCGGCGTGCGCGGCGAGCGCCGCGTAGTCCTCGACCCGGTCCCAGGGGATGTGCAGGGCCACGGTCGGGGCGACGCCGGTGAACTCGTGCACCTTGGCCGCGTCGTCGAGTTTCTCGAACGGGTCGCGGGGCACGCCGGCTTGGGCGAACACCTTGAAGCGCGTCCCCGAGTTCCCGTACGCCCACGACGGTGTCTCGACGGCCTGGGTCTTGAGCGCGGCCTTCACCGCGGCGAGCTCGGTCACTTCAGGGCTCCTGTGACGTCGGTCGGAAAGTCTCCTGGACGACTTCCGTGTGAAACGATTCAGAACGGGAAGCTAGGGGCCCCCGGCGGAGGTGTCAACCCTCCCCGCGCGGGCCGCTGTCCGTGATGCTGCCGTGACCTTCAGGCGTGGCGAGATTTTCGACCCCTACCCATTGACGTGACGTGGGCTACATGCCTAACGTCCCGGCAACCCAGTTGAAACCTTTCACGGCGTGATGCGGCTCTTCGGCCCGCGCCGTCGAGGAGCCCCCAATGACCCACCCGTCCCACACGGGTCCGGCCCCGGTGCTGGCGCTGAAGGACATCTCGAAGTCCTTCGGCGCGGTGCGCGCACTCAGGAACGTGTCCCTGCAACTGTTCCCCGGGGAGGTGCACGCCCTCGCCGGGGAGAACGGTGCCGGCAAGTCGACCCTCATCAAGACCCTCGCCGGGGTGCACCGGCCGGACGCCGGCCAGGTGCTGCTCGACGGCGAGCCCGTCACCTTCCAGGGCCCCGGCGACGCCCGCGACGCCGGCATCGCCGTCATCTACCAGGAACCGACCCTCTTCCCCGACCTGTCGATCGCCGAGAACATCTTCATGGGCCGCCGGCCCCGGCGCTCGCTGGGCCGCATCGACCACAAGGCCACCCGCGCGGCCACCGCCGCCCTGATGCGGCGCCTGGGCGTCGACCTCGACCCCGACCGGCCCGCCCGCGGCCTGTCCATCGCCGACCAGCAGATCGTCGAGATCGCCAAGGCACTCTCCTTCGACGCCCGCGTCCTGATCATGGACGAGCCGACCGCCGCGCTGACCGGCAGCGAGGTCGCCCGCCTCTTCGGCGTCGTGCGCACCCTGCGCGACCAGGGCGCCGCCGTCCTGTTCATCTCGCACCGCCTGGAGGAGATCTTCGAGATCTGCCGGCGGGTGACCACCCTGCGCGACGGGGCCTGGGTCGCCAGTGAACCGCTGACGGGCATGAGCGAGGACGACCTGGTGCGCCGCATGGTCGGCCGCGACCTCGACGAGCTGTACCCCAAGCAGGACGTCACCCCGGGCGAGGTCGCCCTCAGCGTGCGCCGGCTCACCCGCGAGGGCGTCTTCACCGACATCTCCTTCGAGGTGCGGCGCGGCGAGATCGTCGGCCTCGCCGGACTGGTCGGCGCCGGCCGCACCGAGGTCGCCCGCGCCGTGTTCGGCGTCGACCGCTGGGACGCGGGCGAGGTCGAGGTCGACGGCCGCGCCCTCACCAACGGTGCCCCCTCCACCGCGATGGCCGCCGGACTCGCCCTCGTCCCCGAGGACCGGCGCGCGCAGGGCCTCGTGATGGACATGTCGATCGAACGCAACATCGGCCTGACCGGACTGCGCACCACCGCCAGGGCCGGTCTGGTGGACCGCGGCGCCGAGCGCAGCCGCTCCCTGGACTGGGCGGTCCGGCTCCAGGTCAAGTACGCCCGGATCGCCGACGCCGTCTCCACCCTCTCGGGCGGCAACCAGCAGAAGGTCGTGCTCGCCAAGTGGCTCGCCACCGGCCCCAAGGTGCTCATCGTCGACGAACCCACCCGGGGCATCGACGTCGGCACCAAGGCCGAGGTGCACCGGCTGCTGAGCCGGCTGGCGGCCGACGGCGTCGCCGTGCTGATGATCTCCTCCGACCTGCCCGAGATCCTCGGCATGGCCGACCGCGTGCTCGTGATGCACGAGGGCCGGCTGACCGCCGAGATCCCCCGTTCCGACGCCACCGAGGAAACCGTGATGGCCGCAGCCACGGGGAGGGCCGCGTGACCGTGACCGCTCCCGACCCCGCCCCCACCGCCGAGGCGGCCAGGTCCGGCGGCACCCGCCTGGCCGACCGCGTGTTCAGGATGCGCGAACTCGCCATCCTGGCCGTCTTCCTGGTGATGATCGCCGTCACCCAGGCCGGCAACAGCGAGTTCCTCTCCCAGCAGGGCATCAAGGACCTCCTGCTCAACGCGACGATCCTGGTGCTCGTCGCCACCGGCCAGTCGCTGGTCGTCATCACCCGCAACGTCGACCTGTCGGTCGGCTCCACGCTCGGCATCACCGCGTTCGCCGCCGGCACCTACCTGCACGGCGGCGGGAACCCGCTGGTGGCCGTCGTCCTCGCGGTGCTCCTCGGCGTGGGCTGCGGTCTGCTCAACGGCCTGCTCGTCAGCCTGGGCCAGGTGCCCGCCCTCGTCGTCACCCTCGGCATGCTGTACATCATCCGCGGCGTCGACTCCATCTGGGTGGGCTCCCGCCAGATCACCGCGGCCGACCTGCCCGGCGGCTTCGTCGACTTCGGCTCGGGCGGCGTGTGGGCGGTCCCCTACCTCGCGCTGATCGCCCTGGTTCTCCTGGCCGGCACCGCCTACTACCTCAAGCACTTCGGCAGCGGCCGCGAGCTGTACGCGCTCGGCTCCAACCCGGAGGCGGCACGGCTGGCCGGCATCCCGGTGCGCAGGCGGATCCTGGCCGCCTACACCTTCTGCGGCGCGCTCGCCGGTCTCGCGGGCGCCCTGTACCTCGCCCGGTTCGGCAACGTCGACTCCGGCACCGGCAACGGCTACGAACTCACCGTCGTCAGCGCGGTCGTGGTCGGCGGCGTCGTCTTCACCGGCGGCTCCGGCAGCGTCTACGGCGCGGCCCTCGGCGCCCTGCTGCTGACCTCGATCAACAGCGTGCTGCCCGCCCTCGGCGTCAGCTCCGTGTGGGTGCTCGCGATCAACGGCATCCTGCTCCTGCTCGCCATCGCCGTCGACCGGATCGTCGCGCTGCGCGTGGCCTCGGCCCTGAAGAAGAGGAACGCCCGCCATGGCTGACTTCTCCGCGTCCTCACTGACCCGAGCCGTGCGCTGGGACACCGTCGTCGGCGCCCTGCTCGTCGTGGTCCTGCTGTTCTCCTTCGGCTTCGTCGACGGCTTCGGCAACGCCCTCAACCTGTCCTTCCTCATCGGCAACACCCTGCCGATCGCGCTGATCGCGCTGCCGATGACCCTGCTCGTCGTCTCCGGCGAGATCGACCTGTCGGTCGCCTCCACCGCCGGTCTGTCCGGCGCGGTGATGGGCGCCCTGTGGAACCAGGGCATGACCATCGAGACGATCATTCCGCTGTGTCTGGTGCTCGGCGCGGGGTGCGGCCTGGTCAACGGCCTGCTGGTGACCAGGCTCGGGCTGCCCTCCCTCGCCGTGACCATCGGCACGCTGGCCGCCTACCGCGGCATCGCGCAGATCGTGCTCGGCTCCGACGCGGTCACCGACTTCCCCTCGCAGTACCTGGACTTCGCGGCCGGACGCCTCGGCGGCAGCTTCCTCCCGCAGGCCTTCCTGCCCTTCCTCGTCCTGCTGGCCGTCGCCGTCGTCACCCTGCACGCCACCCCGTTCGGCCGGTCGCTGTTCGCCATCGGCGCCGGCGAGGAGGCCGCCCGGTTCGCGGGCATCCGGGTCAAGCGGCACAAGCTGATCCTGTTCACCGCCACCGGCCTCATGTCCGCCCTGACCGGCGTCTTCTGGGCCCTGCACTACGCCAGCGCCCGCTACGACAACGCCACCGGTCTCGAACTCTCCGTCGTCGCCGCCGTGCTGCTCGGCGGCATCGACTTCGACGGCGGCAAGGGCACCCTCGGCGGCGCCGTCGCCGGTGTCTTCCTGCTCGGCGCGCTGCAGAACGTGATGAGCCTGCTGAACGTCTCCGCCCAGTCCCAGATCGTCGTCACCGGCGTCCTGCTGGTCGTCTCCGTGCTCGGCCCCCGGGTCGCCCGCCAGATCGCCCTCGCCCGGGCCGGGCGCCGTGCCGCGGAGCCGGGACCGCGGCCCGCCGCGGCCCCCGGACCACAGGCGCCCACCGCGGCCCCGTGACCGGCGCCACCACGATCTCGTCGAGCCCGTCCTCCCGTACCCGTAAGGAACCCTCATGCGCAGAGCCTCGATCCGCCGCACCGGCGCCGCCCTGGCCGCCGTCACCTCGCTCGCCCTCGCCCTGACCGCCTGCGGCGGCACCACCAAGAACGACGTGAGCAAGGACGGCGGCGCGGCGGCCGCCCCGGCCGGCAAGGCGGACCCGAACGCCGCCACCAAGAAGGGCCTGACCGTCGGCTTCCTGCCCAAGCAGGTCAACAACCCCTACTTCACCACCGCCGACGACGGCGGCCAAAAGGCCCTGGAGGAACTGGGCGAGAAGTACAAGGAGGTGGGCCCCTCCAGCGCCACCGACACCTCCGGCCAGGTCTCCTACGTCAACACCCTCACGCAGCAGCAGGTCGACGCGATGGCCGTGTCCGCCCAGGACCCCGGCGCCCTGTGCACCGCGCTCAAGCAGGCCATGAGCAACAAGATCAAGGTCGTCACCTACGACTCGGACACCAAGCCCGAGTGCCGCAACGCGTTCATCTCCCAGGCCTCCGCCGACGACCTCGGCCGCACCGAGGTCCAGCTGCTGGCCGAGCAGATCGGCTACAAGGGCCGGATCGCGGTCCTGTCCGCCGCGCAGACCGCCACGAACCAGAACGCCTGGATCGACATCATGAAGCAGGAGCTGAAGGACCCCAGGTACAAGGACATCGAGCTGGTCAAGATCGCCTACGGCAACGACGACGCCCAGGCCTCCTTCCAGCAGACCCAGGGCCTGCTCCAGGAGTACCCGGACCTGAAGGGGATCATCTCCCCGACCACCGTCGGCATCAAGGCCGCCGCCCAGTACCTGTCCGGCTCCAAGTACAAGGGCAAGGTCAAGCTGACCGGCCTCGGCACACCGAACGACATGCGCAAGTACGTCAAGAACGGCACCGTGGACGCCTTCGAGCTGTGGGACCCGGCCAAGCTGGGCGAGCTGGCCGCGCGCACCGCCGTCGCCCTGGCCTCCGGGCAGATCACCGGCAAGGAGGGCGAGACCTTCAAGGCCGGCGGCATGGGGTCGTACACCATCGGCAAGGACGGCGTGATCGACCTCGGCAAGCCGACCGTCTTCGACGCCAAGAACATCGACCAGTACGACTTCTGACCCCCGGGCGGTACCTCTCATGCAGCGCGTCTGTTTCCTCCTCGAGATCCGCGAGGACCGGATCGCCGAGTACCGCGCCCGCCACGCGGCCGTGTGGCCCGAGATGCGCGAGGCGCTCTCGGCCACCGGCTGGCACAACTACTCGCTCTTCCTGCGCGAGGACGGCCTCCTCGTCGGCTACCTGGAGACCGAGGACTTCGAGGCGGCCAGGGCCGCCATGGAGGCCACCGACGTCAACGCCCGCTGGCAGGCGGAGATGGCGCCGTTCTTCGCCTCGCCGGACGGCGCCCGGCCCGACGAGGCCATGAAGCCCCTCACCGAGGTCTTCCACCTCGCCTGACCCCCGGAGCAGCGCATGAGAGCGTCGGTCACCCCACGCGGCCGCGGCCGGCCGCACGCTCCGCCCACCCGGCACGAGGACGCCGGGGCACCGGCCGGCACCACCGGCGGCCCCCGCCGGGCCGGCGTCACCCGGCCCGGCGCGGCCCTCGGCCCGCCGCGGCGCGGGGCAGCCCGGCGGGACCGGTCCGGCGGCTCTCCTGGTTCTCCGGCACGGGCCGGTGCCCTCGTCCGCCCCGCCCCCGGCCGCCTCGGCCCCCGCACCGCCCCCTGCGCGGCCGCCCGCCGCACCGCGCACGGCAGCGCCGTCCGCCACCGGCCAAGGCCCGGGAGCACCACGCCCCCACCGCCGCACGTCGCAGGCTGCGCGCTGCCCGTCTGATCCGCTCGGGCGTGCGGGGATGACGGTAACCTGATGGCCCGCCCGCCGCCCACATCCCTCATGGAGGTCCCGCTCCGATGTCCCAGTCGGTGGGTATCAAGGACGTCGCCCGTGCCGCCGGTGTCTCCGTGGGCACCGTCTCGAACGTCATCAACCGCCCCGAGACCGTCGCCACCGAGACCCGCGCCCGGGTGCTCTCGGCCATCGACCGGCTCGGCTACGTCCGCAGCGAGTCCGCACGCCAACTGCGCGCGGGCCGCAGCCGGATCATGGGCCTGCTCGTGCTCGACATGGGCAACCCGTTCTTCGTCGACGTCGCCCGCGGCGCGGAGCGGGCCGCCCGCGACGCCGGGCTGGGCGTGATGGTCTGCAACAGCGCCCAGAGCATCGGCGAGGAGGCCGAGTACCTCGCGCTCTTCGCCGAACAGCGGGTCCGCGGCGTGCTGCTCACCCCCACCGACGCCACCGGCCGCAACATCGCGGCCTTCCGCCGCCACAACATCCCCTTCGTCCTGGTCGACCGGGTCGCCGAGGGAGCCACCGAGTGCTCGGTCTCCGTCGACGACGTGGCGGGCGGCGCCCTGGCCGTACGGCACCTCGTGGACGCCGGGCACCGCTCCATCGCCTACGTCAGCGGCCCGCCCGGCCTCAACCAGGTCCGCGACCGCCGCACCGGCGCCCTGACCGCGCTCGCGGAGGCGGGACTCGGCCCCGACGTGCTGCGCGAACTGCCCACCGAACGCCTCGACGTCGCCGCCGGCCGCGACGCCGGAGCCCGGCTGCTCGGCCTCGCCGACCGGCCCACCGCCGTGTTCTGCGCCAACGACCTGCTCGCCCTGGGCGTCCTGCAGGCCATGTACGCGGCCGGCGTGGGCGTCCCCGACGACCTCGCCATCGTCGGCTACGACGACATCGAGTTCGCCGCCGCCGCGGCCGTCCCGCTCACCTCGGTCCGCCAGCCCGCCGTCACCCTGGGCGCCCTGGCGGCCGGACTGCTGCTGGAGGAGACGGAGACCCGGGGCGGCCCCGAGACGCACGAGCACCGGCGGGTGGTGCTCCAGCCCGAACTGGTGGTCCGCAGCTCCACCCTCCCCGGCCGCTGACCGGCCGTTCAGCACGTTTCCCCCTCCCGCCGACCCGGGGGCGCGGCGGCATGTGCTCCACTGGGACGCGGCCGTAGCACCTCCGTCCTGGGAGAACCGTTGACCGTCAGCTACCACCAGCCCGGCGTCGTCCTCACCGACCGCTTCTTCACCGTGCCGCTCGACCACGACGACCCGGCGGGGGAGACGATCCAGCTCTACGCGCGTGCGGTGGCCGCCCGTGACAAGGCCGACCGCGACCTGCCGTGGCTGCTCTACCTCCAGGGCGGCCCCGGCTTCGGGGCGAACCGGTTCATCGGCAGGCAGGCCTGGCTCGGCCGGGCCCTGCAGGAGTACCGCGTCCTCCTCCTCGACCAGCGCGGCACCGGCCGCTCCACCCCCGCCAACCGCCAGACCCTCCCGCTGCGCGGCGGCCCGGCCGCACAGGCCGACTACCTCACCCGCTTCCGCGCCGACTCCATCGTCCGCGACTGCGAGGCGATCCGCCCCGAGGTCACCGGCGGCGCACCCTGGACCGTCCTGGGCCAGAGCTTCGGCGGCTTCTGCACCGTCCACTACCTCTCCACCCACCCCGAAGGCCTCGACACCGCCCTGATCACCGGCGGCCTGCCCGCCCTGGACGCACACGCCGACGACGTCTACCGCGCCGCCTACCCGCGCATGGAGCGCAAGGTCGCCGCGCACTACGCCCGCTACCCGCAGGACGTCGCCCGCGCCCGCGAGATCGCCGAACACCTCCTCACCCACGACGTGGTGCTCCCCGGCGGACACCGGCTGACCGCCGAGGCCTTCCAGTCCCTGGGCATCATGCTCGGCGGCGCGGACGGCAGCCACCGCCTCCACTTCCTCCTGGAGCAGGCGTTCGTCCCCACCCCCGGCGGACCGGCCCTCTCCGACGCCTTCCAGGAGGAGGTCCGCGGCGCGCTGTCCTACGCCGCCCACCCGCTCTACGCCCTCGTCCACGAGGCCATCTACGCCCAGGACAGCCGGCCCACCGCCTGGTCGGCCGAGCGGGTGCGCGCCGAGTTCCCCCAGTTCGACGCGGCCAAGGCGCTCGCCGGGGACGGGCCGCTGCTGTTCACCGGCGAGACCGTGCACCCCTGGACGTTCGACTGCGACCCCGCGCTGCGGCCGCTGCGCGAGTGCGCCGACCTGCTCGCCGCCCGCACCGACTGGCAGCCCCTGTACGACCCGGCCCGGCTCGGCGCCAACGAGGTCCCGGTCGCCGCCGCCGTCTACCACGACGACATGTACGTCGACACCGGCCACGCCCTGGCCACCGCCCGCGCCGTGCGCGGCCTGCGCACCTGGGTCACCGACGAGTTCGAGCACGACGGGGTGCGGGCCGGCGGCCCCCGCGTTCTCGACCGGCTCCTCGCCCTCGCCCGCGACGACGCCTGACACCGGCCCGCCCCCCCGGCGCCGGGGTGCCGCGAGGAGAACGCCCGGGGCCGGGGCGCCGCGGGTGTGAACGCCAGGTGCCGAGGGGGCGGTCGGGCTCCCCGGCCCCGCGGGTGGGTCAGGGCTTGACGAGAACCTTGAGTGCCTTGCGGTCGGCCATGTCCTGGTAGCCGGCCGGGACGCCGTCGAGGCCGGTCGTGGCGTCGAAGACCTTCCCGGGCCGGATCGTGCCGTCGAGGATGTCGGGCATGAGTTCCTCGATGTAGGCGCGCACGGGCGCGGGGCCTCCGGCGAGGCGGACGTTGTGGCGGAAGAGGCTGCCGAAGCCGACGGGCGCGTCCTCGTACTGGGGGACGCCGACGCGGCTGATCACGCCGCCGGGGCGGACGGCACCGAGGGACTGCTCGTAGGCGGGCATGTTGCCGACGCATTCGAGGACCACGTGCGTGCCGTGCCCGCCGGTCAGCTCACGGACGGCCTCGACGCCTTCCTCGCCACGGGCGGAGACGACGTCGGTGGCGCCGAACTCGCGGCCGAGGTCGGTGCGCGCCCGGTGGCGGCCCATGAGGATGATCTGCTCCGCCCCGAGCCGCTTGGCGGAGAGCACCGCGAGCAGGCCGACGGCGCCGTCGCCGACCACGGTGACGCGCGTGCGCTCGCCGACCCCGCCCGCCACGGCGGCGTGGTGGCCGGTGCCGAGGACGTCGGAGAGGGTCAGCAGGGACGGGACGAGGGCGGAGTCCGCCGCGACGGGCAGCTTGACCAGGGTGCCGTCGGCCAGCGGGACGCGGACGGCATCGGCCTGGCCGCCTTCTTCCGGCTCTCCGTCCCAGAAGCCGGCCTGCGGGTGGGCGCAGGAGGTGTGCAGGCCCTCGCGGCAGAACTCGCAGGCGTTGTCGGAGATCGCGAACGGGGCGACGACGAGGTCGCCGCGCTCGACCGTGGTGACCTCCGATCCGGTGTCCTCGACGACGCCGATGAACTCGTGGCCCATGCGGACCGGGCCGTCCTCGGGGTTCATCGAGCCGTAGGGCCACAGGTCGCTGCCGCAGATGCAGGACGCGGTGATCCGGACCAGGGCGTCGGTGGGCAGCCTGACGGCGGAGTCGGGGACGTTCTCGACGCGGACGTCGCCGGCGCCGTACATGAGGGTTGCGCGCATGAGGTGCTCTCCGGTGGGGGGATCGGGTGGTTCGAAGGTGCGGGTCGGTGGTTCCTGGGCGAGTGCGCGCCCCGGCCGTTCTCAACCCTGACGGGCACGGCCGGCGGGCGCACCCGGAAGCTCCTGGGAGCCGGCCGCGGTGCCGCGGCCGCGGTCCGCGCGGAGGACGGTGGTGGGGATCGGGGCAGAGCGGCGACGGCGGTGCCGGCGACGGCGGGGCCGGTGGGGCCCGGGCCGGAGCCGAGGGCCCGCTGCGAGGACCTTCCGGTGCCGTGCGATCACAGGCACCGGACACCGTCCGCCGATCGGCCCCCACCCCGCTGGCAGCTATCGGACTCCTCGCCTCCCTCGCGGTCCTCCGCCCGGCCGACGGAGTCCGACCGGCCTCGCTGAGCCGGCCGTCCGCGGACGTCCACCCCGCGCGACCGGGCAGCCGTCCAAGGGCGTCCACCCTCGCGACCGGGCAGCCGTCCACGGGCGGCCTTCCCCGCGACCGGGCCCGCGTCCGCCGGGCCGGTCCCCGTCCGCCGCCGTAATTCACTTGCCCCGGCCCCGGGCCGCCGCTGCACTGAGGGCAGACACCGCGCGTCGTGGCGTCGGCAACCCGGGGAGGCAGCGGCGACCATGGACATCCGTCCCACGACCGACAGGGATCTCGGCGTCTTCGTCGACACCGTCCACGCCGCGTTCGGGCGCTTCCCGGAAACCCCCGTCGAGGGCGGCGGGCTGTGGTGGTCGGCGCTCGAGACGGACCGCTGCCTGCTCGCGCTGACCGCGGACGGGCGGCCCGTCGGCACCGCCGCCGCGCACTCCTTCGAGCTGACCCTGCCCGGTGGGAACCTGGTCCCCGCCGCCGGGGTGACCGCGGTCGGTGTCCTCCCCTCGCACCGGCGCCAGGGCGTGCTCACCGCGATGATGCGGCACCAGCTCGACGAGCTGCGGGCCCGGGGGGAGTTCCTTTCCGTGCTGCTGGCCTCCGAGGCCCCGATCTACGGCAGGTACGGCTACGGACCGGCGACCTACACGGCGCGGCTGACGGTGCCGCGTCACGGGGCCGCCCTCGCCGTCCCCCGGGCGCGCGCGGTGGCCGGCGCACCAGCGGCCGGCCCGGACGACGGCTCGGTCGAGATCCTGCGGCGTGCCGAGTGCGGAGCGATCCTGGAAGAGGTCTACGACCGGTACCGCCGCGCCCAGCCCGGCGCGCTGTCCCGGCCGCACCGCTGGTGGGCCCTGCGCGCGGGACAGCCCCCGGTCTCGCCGGCGGCGCGCCACGTCGCTGTGCACCGGGACGCCGACGGTGTCCCGGACGGGTACGCCAGCTACTCGGTCGAGTCCGGCACCCTGACGGTCGACGAGACCATCGCCGCCGACGACGCTGTCTTCACGGCCCTGGCCCGGTTCGCACTCGGCCACGACCTGGTCTCCCAGGTGGTGTTCAGGCACGTCCCGCCCGGTCACCCGCTGCGCTGGCGGTTCGCGGACTTCCGGGCCGGCGAGGTGAGTGGCGACACCGACTGGCTCTGGGTGCGGCTGCTGGACGTCCCGCGCGCGCTGACCGCGCGCGGCTGGTTCACCGACGGCGAACTCGTCCTCGCTCTCCACGACCCGTTCCTCGGCGGACACGACCGCTACCTGCTGACCGTCCGGGACGGCGAGGCGAACTGCGCCCCGACGGACCGCGAGCCCGACCTGTCCCTGGACATCGGCGACCTGGGCGCCGTCTACCTCGGCGGCACCGCTCCGAGCACGCTCGTACGCGCCGGACACGTCCGGGCCCACCGCCCGGGCGCGGTCACCCTCGCCGACGCCCTCTTCCGCGCCGAGCGCGCCCCGCACTGCCTGCACTGGTTCTGACCGCGCCCGCGGCCCCGGACGGCCTCGCCGGCCGGACGGGCCCTGCGCCGTCCGCGCTTTCCTGACCGTGAGCGCCGAGGCGGCGGCCGGACCGTCCGGCGGGGAACCGGCGGTGACCTCCGGATCGTCCGGCCGGTGACGCCCTCCTCGGCCTAGGATGATCGACCGGAGGCGGCGGGACACCGCGCCGACGGGCAGGGCGCAGGGGCGAGCCGGCCGCGGACGAGACGTCCGGGCCCGGGACGGGGAACGGGGATCGGGACATGGTGGACGGCACGACCGGCACGACCGGCACGGCGGCCGGTGAGGAAGCCCTGGCGCGGCGGTTCGAGGAGCACCGGGGCCGGCTGCGCGCGGTCGCCTACCGGATGCTCGGCTCGCTGACGGAGGCCGAGGACGCCGTCCAGGAGACCTGGCTCAAGCTCACCCGCACCGACACCGCCGGCATCGGGAACCTGGCGGCCTGGCTGACCACGGTGACCGGCCGGGTCTGCCCGGACCTGCTGCGCACGCGCGGCGCGCGGCGCGAGGAACCCATCGACGAGACGTTCGTCCCCGACCCCCTCGTGCGGCCCCTGACGACGGCCGACCCGGAACAGGAGGCGCTGCGGGGCGACTCGGTGGGGCTCGCCCTGCTCGTCGTGCTGGAGACCCTGGAGCCCGACGAACGGCTCGCGTTCGTGCTGCACGACCTGTTCGCCGTGCCGTTCGACGACATCGCGCCGGTGGTGGACCGTTCCGCGGCCGCGACCAGACAGCTGGCCAGCCGGGCCCGCCGCCGCGTCCAGGGCGCCACCCCCTCCGCGGAGACCGACCTCGGACGGCAGAGGGAGGTGCTGGAGGCCTTCCTCGCCGCCTCGCGCGGCGGTGACTTCGAGGCACTGGTCGCCGTGCTGCACCCCGATGTGGTGCTGCGGGTCGACGCCGGCGCCCTGGTCCGCGGCGCCGCCGGGTCCAAGGTGGTCCACGGCGCGCGCACGGTGGCGGCGCAGGCGCTCACCTTCTCCCGCTACGCGCCGACCGCGCGCCTGGTGCTGGTCAACGGCGCGGTCGGGCTGGCCAACACCCCCGAGGGCGGCCCGCACTCGGTCATGGGCGTCACCGTCGCGGACGGCCGGATCACCCACCTCTACATCCTGTCCGACCCCGGCCGGGTGGCACACCTCGGGCTGCGCGAGGCCATGGCGGGCTGAACTCCGGCCGCCGCAAAACCGATGGCCCGGCCGGGACGGCGCTGTCGTGGTCGGCGCCATGCCTGTCTTCCCGGCCCACGACGGAACCCGCCTCGCCTGCCACGAGAGTGGTGAGGGCGCGCCGTTGATCTGCCTGCCCGGCGGGCCGATGCGCGCCTCGGCCTACCTCGGGGACCTCGGCGGGCTGTCCGCCCACCGCCGGCTGGTCCGCCTCGACCTGCGCGGCACCGGCGCCTCGCAGTCGCCCCGGGACCCGGCGACGTACCGCTGCGACCGGCTCGTCGGCGACATCGAGGCGCTGCGCGAGCACCTGGGCCTGGAGCGGGTGGACCTGCTCGCGCACTGCGCGGGCGCGAACCTGGCGGCGCTCTACGCGAGCCGCTTCCCCGAGCGGGTCGGACGGCTCGCGCTGATCACACCGAGCGTCGTGGCGGTCGGCATCACCGTCACGGCGGACGTCCGGCTCGCGACCGCACGCCTGCGCGCGGACGAACCGTGGTATCCGCGGGCGTACGCCGCCCTGGAGCACGTCGTGGCGGGCCGAGCCACGGACGTGCGCCGGGAGGCGATCGCCCCCTTCCTGCACGGCCGCTGGGACGACGCCGCGCGGGCGCTGGACGCCGCGGACGCCGAGGAGAAGAACCCCGAGGCCGCCGCGGTGTACAGGTCCGAGGGCGCGTACGGTCCGCAGGCCACCCGGGTCGCGCTCGGCGGGCTGGCCGCCCCCGAGCTGGTGCTCGCGGGCGAGGCCGACCTCAACTCACCGCCGCCCGCGATGGCGCAGTACGCCGGGCCGTTCCCGCACGGCGACCTCGCCGTCCTGCCCGGTGCGGGGCACTTCCCGTGGCTCGACGACCCGGCCCGGTTCGTGGCGGCCACCGCCGCCTTCCTGCGCTGACCCGGCGGTCCGGGGCCCGCCGCGCGGGTCGGTAGGGTGGGGACATGCCAGATCAGACAGCCGAACGGCGCGAGCCGAGCGCGCGGCCCGGACTGCGCGGTGACTGCGCGAACTGCTTCGGGCTGTGCTGCGTCGCCCTGCCCTTCACGGCCTCCGCGGACTTCGCGCGGGACAAGCCCGCGGGCAGGCCGTGCCCGAACCTGGGCGAGGACCACCGCTGCGGCATCCACGCCCGGCTGCGGGACGAGGGCTACACCGGCTGCACGGTCTACGACTGCTTCGGCGCGGGTCAGAAGGTCTCCCAGATCACCTTCGGCGGCCGCGACTGGCGCAGCGGAGAGGCCGGCGCGCTGCGGCAGATGTCCGACGTGTTCCCGGTCGTACGGCAGCTGCACGAACTGCTCTGGTACCTGACCGAGGCGCTCACCCTGCCCGCCGCCCGGCCCGTCCACGCCGATGTGCGCCGGGCTCTCGAGCGGACCGAGCGGCTCACCCTGCTGCCGCCCGAGGGCCTGGCCGCGCTGGACGTCGCCGCCCACCGGCAGGAGGTCAACGTGCTGCTGCTGCGCACCAGCGAACTGGCCCGGGCCGCGGTGCGCGGCAGGAAGAAGGACCGGCGGGGCGCGGACCTGATGGGCGCCCGGCTCAGGGGCGCCGACCTGCGCGGGGCCAGTCTGCGCGGCGCCTACCTGATCGCGGCCGACCTCACCGGCGCGGACCTGCGCGGCGCCGATCTGATCGGGGCCGACCTGCGGGACGCCGACCTCACGGACGCCGACCTGACGGGCGCGTTCTTCCTGACCCAGCCGCAGCTCGCAGCGGCCCGCGGCAGCGCGGGCACCCGGCTGCCCGGGTCAGTCACCCGTCCCGCGCACTGGACAGCGCGGGGCTGACCCGCCCTCGTCGGGCACCGGCACGGCCGCGGTTCGGGCGGGCGCCGTCCGCCGCTCCAGGCGCAGCCGCAGTCCCTGCGGCATGAGGGTGAGCCGTTCGGTCACCTTCAGCCGGTAGTCGGGCCGCACCCGCAGGTCGTAGCGTCGCAGCAGCAGGCCGAGGACCAAGGTGGCCTCGTGCAGGGCGAACTGGCGGCCGATGCACGCCCGTGCCCCGGTGCCGAACGGCTTGAAGACGTGCGGCGGACGGCTCCGTACGGCTCCCGCGTCGAACCGGTCCGGGTCGAACCGCTCCGCGTCCGCGCCCCACACCTCGGGGTCGCGGTGCAGCATCGGCGTCAGCACCAGCGTCCACGCGCCCCGCCGCATGGGGTGTTCCCCGGCGAGCACCGTGTCCCGCAGGGCCTCGCGGGCGAAGGCGGGCGCGGTCGGCCACAGCCGCAGCGACTCGTCCAGCACCCGGCGCACGTACCGCAGCTTGGCGACCTGCTCGTAGCCGGGTGCCGCCGTCTCGCCCCACACCCGGTCCACCTCGGCCCGGGCGCGGGCGGCGACCTCGGGGTGCCGGGCCAGGTGGTACAGCGCGAAGGACAGTGCGCCGGAGGTGGTCTCGTGACCGGCGACCAGGAAGGTGATCACCTGGCGGCGTACGTTCTGGGCCGACAGGTGTTCCCCGGTCACGGGGTGGGCGGTCTCCAGCATCCGGTCGAGCAGGTCCCCGCTCCCGGCGGCGCTGCCCGAGCGCCGGGCGCGCACGAGGTCGTCGACGGTGCGGTTGAGGTGGGCGATGTCGGCCGCGTTGCGCCGGGTCGCGCCGCGCAGCAGGTAGGGGGCGAGCGGGGCCGGGACGGTGTTGAGGCGCTGCGCGTAGGAGAGCGTGCCGACCATCGCGGTGACGAACGGGTGCGGGCGCGGGCGTTCGAAGGAACCGAAGTCGTGGCCGAAGCCGGTGCGCGCGATCGTCTCCAGGGTCAGTTTGGTCATGTCACCGGGCACGTCCACGGTGCGGCCCGCGGCCTCGGCGCGGTCCCAGTGGTCGGTGAGCCGCCCGGCCACGTCCAGCATCATCAGGTGGTAGCCCGCCATCGCCTCGCGGCTGAAGCCGGGGGCCAGTACGTCGTGCGCCAGCTGCCAGTTCGGCTCATGGTTGTAAGCGGTGAACAGCCCGTCCCCGGCGACCGGCCGCAGGTTGGCCACGCCCAGGCCCACGTGCTTGGCGAAGCGGGACTCGTCGGCGAGGTCGGCGACCAGGCGCGCGCCCCAGACGAAGACGAACTCCCTGCCGAACACCTTGCGGCGGAAGATCGGGCCCAGCGAGCGGGCGGAGCGCATCGAGTCCTGCACCGGGGTGCTCCGGTCGACGCCCAGGACATCGCCGAGGAAGGGCACCCGGCGCGGTGGGTGGGGCAGCCGGTGCAGCTCGGGCCAGCCCAGCTCCGCGCTGCGGAATCCTTTCGGCAGTCCGGTTCCGGTCGTCGTCTCCGCCATGCCGCGCGCTCCCCGGTCTCCCTGGGTCCACCGGACCGCCGATCGGGCGCCGTACCGGTCCGGCGGCACGTGTTGGATGTGGGTTCAATAGCGGTTCCCAGTCTGGGCCCGTTGTTGAACCGGCGTCAAGTAGAGTGCGGGAATGGCCGCCAACCAGGGGCAGCAGCGCACGCGCCGCCGGCTCAGCACCGGGGAACGCAGGGAACAACTGCTCTGCGTCGGGGCCCGGCTGTTCTCCGAGAGCCCCTACGACGACGTGTGGATCGAGCAGGTCGCCGAGATCGCCGGTGTCTCGCGCGGACTGCTGTACCACTACTTCCCGACCAAACGGGACTTCTTCGCGGCGGTCGTGGAGCGCGAGAGCACCCGCATGCTGCGGATGACCGCGGCCGCCCCCGGGGTGCCGCTGCGCGAGCAGCTCACGGCCGGCCTGGACGCCTACCTGGAGTACGTCAGCGCCCACGCGCACGGCTACCGGGCCTTCCACCGCGCCGACGCGGCGGGCGACCAGACCGTGCGCCGGGTCTACCGGCGGGCCCTGGCCGCGCAGGAGCGGCAGATCCTGGCGGCGCTCGACGCCGACCCCGAGTTCGGGCCGCTCGCCCGCCGCGCCGACGTGCGGCTCGCGGTCCGGGGCTGGCTGGCCTTCACCACCGCCGTCTGCCTGGAGTGGCTGCGCGGCTCCGAGCTGACGCGCGCGCAGGTGCGGGACCTGTGCGCGCGGGCGCTGCTGGGCGTGCTGACGCCGTAGGCTGCGGCGTCACCCCGGGACCACAGGGCCCGGCGGCGGTCCGCGCCTCCGTGACCCTGGGCCCGGCGTTGGTCAGCGCCCCCGCGATTTTTGGGCCCGGCTGTGGTCCGCGCCGCCGTGACGTCAGGGGGTCCGCGCCCCCGCGGCCTCCCGCGTGCCTCCGTACGCCCCCCGTGGGCTCCCGGTCCGCCGTCCGGCCCGGTTGGCGGGTGTCCCGGTCTCCGATAGGTTAGGCAAGCCTTACCTAATGGCTAGCGAGGAGGTTCCCGATGGGTGGCGGTCACACATGGACGGCGGTGCCCGGGGCGGCGCAGCGCGCGCGGACGGTGCTCGCGCTCGCCTGGTCCTGCGCGGCGACCGCGCAGGGCGGCCGGGAGGAGCTCACCGGCGCGCACACCGTGACCGCGGACGGCCGGGTCCTCCTGCGGCCGCCCGAGGACAGCGCGCTGGGCGCCGCCGCCCTGTGCGCACCGCGCGGGGAACTGCCCGCCGTGCTGGAGTTCGCCGACCCCGCGCCCGTCCCCGTGCGCGACCGGGTCCGCGCCCGGCTGTGGCTCGCCGGG
This sequence comes from Streptomyces sp. NPDC006743, assembly GCF_040703815.1. Classification (NCBI taxonomy): domain Bacteria; kingdom Bacillati; phylum Actinomycetota; class Actinomycetes; order Kitasatosporales; family Streptomycetaceae; genus Streptomyces; species Streptomyces sp. NPDC006743. Next base: position 41,848 of record NZ_JBEYJA010000023.1, read on the forward strand.
CGCCTCACCCGCACCGGCGACCACCTGGAGTTCCGGCCGAGACGCGTGGTGCTGCGCCAGGCCTCCGGCTCCGTCGTCGTCGACCCGGACGAGTTCGCCGCCGCCGTGCCCGACCCGCTGGCCCCCGCCGAGGGCCGCCTGCTCACCCACCTCGCCGACGCCCACCCCGACGCGGTGCGACGGCTCACCCGGCTGGTCGCACCCGACGCCCTGCACGGCGCGGTCCGGGTCCGGCCGCTCGCCGTGGACCGGCACGGCCTCACCCTGCGCATCGAACGGGCGTGGGCCCACGGCGACGTACGGCTGCCCTTCCACACGCCCGCCGACGACGTCACCCAGCTCTCCGAACGGATGCGCGCGCTGCTCGCCCAGGCGGGCGCCGCATCCTGCCCCCGCGCCCTACAGCGGCAGCGCGCAGACGGCGACGGGTGACGCGAACGGCTCGCCCGCCCGGTGGAGCGCGCCGCTCGCCCGGTCCACGTGGAAGACACTGACCGTGCCCGACTTCTGGTTGGCGGCGAACAGCAGCCGCCCGTCGGGGGAGAGGGCGATCTGGCGCGGGAAGTCCCCCGCGACCGGCACCGTGTCCAGCAGCCGCAGCCGGGCTCCGCCGGCCTCCACGGCGTAGCGGGCGAGCGTGTTGTCACCCCGGTTGGCGAGGTACGCGAACCGGCCGTCCGCCGTGACCGCGAACTGCGCCGGATAGTTCGTGCCCGCCCCCGAGCCGGTGGGCTGCTCCGGCCCGACGGTCAGCCGGCCGGTCGGCGGGTCGTAGGCGCAGACCGCCACGCTGTCGTCGGCCTCGTCGGCCAGGTAGGCGTACCGGCCCTCCGGGTGGAAGGTCAGGTGGCGCGGCCCGGCGCCGGGCCGGGTACGGGCCCGGGAGACCTCGGTGAGCCTGCCCGTCCGCAGATCCAGGCGGTAGGTGTACACCGTGTCCGTACCGAGGTCGACGGCGAGCACGTGGCCGCCGTCCGGACTGGTGACGACCTGGTGCGCGTGCGGGCCCTGCTGCCCCGGGCCGGGCGGCGGGCTGGTGTGCGTCACCAGGTCGCTGCGCTCGCCGAGCGCGCCCGAGCTGTCGATCGGGTGCACGGCCACGCTTCCGGACTGGTAGTTGGCGCTCAGCAGCCAGCGCCCGCCCGGGTGCACGGACAGATGGCAGGGGCCCGCCCCGCCGGTGGCACGGGAGCCGAGCAATCGGTGGTCGGCGAGCCGTACGGCGCTCACCCGGCCCTCCTGGCCCTCGTCGACCGCGTACAGGGTGCGGCCGTCGGGGTGCACGGCCAGGTACGACGGGTCCGCCACGCCGGTCAGCGTGCCCCGGCCCGCCACGGCGCCCGAGACCGGGTCGTACACCGCGAGGCCGATGCCGGTGCCGCCGCCCTCGGCGGAGGTGTAGGTGCCGAGGTAGAGCGGCCGGGGGCGGGACGAGGCGCCCGCGCCCTCCCGGCCGCCCGCGGCAGCCACCGGCGGCCCCGAAGCGGAAGCCGGAGGCGGAGCCGAAGACGGAGGGGGTGACGGCGGGGAGGCCGGGGCCGGGACGGCCGCCACCGCGGCGGCTCCCGTGACGGCCCCGACGAACCGCCGCCTGCTCCACCTGCCGCCCGGTGCGCCGCCCGGCGCGCGCCCACCACTGTCCATGCCGGCACCTCAGATCGTCGTCCGGTCCGATTCGGTCGTCACGGCGGTCCGATTCGGTCGTCCCGCTCACCTTGACCCGCAGGGCCCGCGGCGGGCAAGAGGGACGACGGCCGGCCCGGGTGCCCGGCGCGACGGCCGTTCGCCGCGGGTCGCCGGGCCCTCACAGAGAACGCCGGGCGGCCCTCTCGTGGTTGCGGCGGCTGCGCACCGGGGCCCCCAGCCGGTCCGCGATCCGGGTCAGCCGCGACCGGCGTTCGCGCTGCGCGCGCGTGTGCCGGTCCAGCTCCTCCAGGAGCCGCTGGGAGCGGTGCTCGGTGTCCATCTCGTCGATGATGCGGTCGACCTCGGTGAGCACCGCGCCCTGCAGCTGCCACTGGCCCGCGTCCCGCTGCACCTCCGCCAGCAACTGCTGCGCCAGCTTGTCGCGGGTGGCCGAGGCCTGCCGCAGCTCGGCCGCCAGCCGGGACTCGGCCGACTCGGCGCTCACACTGACGTCGGTGGTCACCAGCACCGCGTAACTGACCACCGCGTCGGAGATCTCGCACAGCAACTGCTGCACCAGCGCTCCCGTCTGCGGCGAGAACAGTGGCTCCGGCTCCCGGGCCTTGGTCAGATCGGTGAAGGTGCGCGCCAGCACCCGCAGGACCACCGTGCAGATCTCCAGCGTGTCCAGACCGGTGCGCAGCACCACCCGGTGCAGCAGGCCCTCGCGGACGCGCGGGTTCAGCCGCAGGCTGTCCTCGGCCTGCCGCAGGGCGGCGTCCACATCGGTGATGTCGTGGTCCAGGCGGCGCGCCTCGTGCAGCCGGGCCGCGGCGCGCTCCACCGGAGTGCCGTCGGCCACCTCCTCGCCCATGTGCAGCATCAGCTGCCGCATCCGGCGCGCCAGCCCCTCGATCGACTCGCCGGCGTGCTCGGTCCACACCGGGGGTGCGAGCAGCAGGTTGCAGCCCATGCCGACCACGGCGCCGATCAGGGTCTCCACGATCCGCGCCCAGGCGGTGCTGCCGACGGTGGTGACGCCGAGGACCAGCATCGCGCTGATCGCCACCTCGGCCACGAACTCGTCGACCCGCACCAGGTGGCCCACGCCGAGACCGGCCAGGATCACCAGGGCCAGACTCCACCAGGTCAGTCCCACCAGCAGGGAGAAGAGGATGGCGACGACCACGCCCGCCACCACCGCGTTCACCCGGCGCACGCTGGTCTTCAGCGTCGCGAACAGGGTCACCTGGACGACCAGCAGGGCCGTCAGGGGAGCGGTGAGCGGCGCGGGCTCCGGGCTCAGCCACTTCGCGATCACATACGCGATCGTCGCCGCGACCGTCGAGCGCAGCGCCTGGACGACCACCGGGTCCCGGTGCCGCTTGACCAGCCGGACAAGGGACGACATCGACTCACTTACCTCGTGCATCCCTTGCGCTCTTCCCCGTTCACACACGCATCGAACCCGGTCATGTCCGGCCGGAAGCAGTCCGGACCGGTCACGGGTGATCCGTGCCGGGCGTCGGCGTCGGGTGTCAGGTGCCGGGTGTCAGGTGTACAGCTTGTCCAGGAACGCGGCCAGGTTGGCGGTCGTCCGGGCGATCTGCTCCTGGAGGGTCAGGCTCTCCTCGAAGCGGGTGCCGGAGACCGGGACCTTCTTGCCGCGCACGTACAGGGAGCAGGCCAGGTCGGTGCACATGTACAGACCGACGGAGTTGCCCTCGCGTCCGGCCGTGCCCGTCTTGCGGGCCGTCATCAGGGAGACCCCGCCGCCGGGGTGCGTGGTCAGACACAGCGAGCACATGCTGCGGTGCAGGAAGCCGCGCTGGGAGGAGGGGAAGCGCAGCGCTATGCCCACCGGCCGGTCCTCCCGCTCGGTGACCAGGTAGCTGCGGTCGGGGGCGCCGGGGTCGCGCCAGCCCAGGAAGTCGAGATCGTCCCAGGGGCGCTCCGTGAGGTCGCGGGGGACCGCCAGGCGCTTGGCCTCGCCCTTCGAGCAGTTCACGAAGGAGGCGCGGATCTCCTGCTCGGACAGTGATCTCATGAAAGGCTCCGGGTGGATCACGGCGACCAGGACCCCGGGGGTCCGGTTGCCTAATAGTGTTAGTTTCATGGCTAGGGTAAGCAGGTTCGGGGAGGGGATCCAATGGATTTCGGCGACGTGCGGTCACCGCGGGCCAGGGCGGCGCTCGCCCACGTGACGGCACGCTCCAGGGGACCGGCCCTCGACGCGGGCCTGCGCATCACCCTGAACTTCCATCCCGACCGGCTCCGCGGGGGAGTGCCCGTCCTGCGGGCCCTGGCCCGCGACGGCGCGTACCACTCGCAGTTCGTCACCGGCACCAGCAACGGCGGACTCACCGCCCACCCCGGCGGGGACCGCTGGCGCTGGGAGAGCCGCATCTTCGGCGGCGCCTACGACGACGCCCCCGCGGCCGACCGGCCCGTCTACGGCGCGCTGGACTTCCGCCGTCAGGTGGTGGGCGCCGCCCCGAGGTTCGGTTCCGCGCACTTCCGGCTCACGGCGGGCGCCCTCGCCCGCGCCACGTTCTGCTACCCCGACAGCGCGGCCGAGCCCGCCGACTTCGGCACCGCCTCGGCCATGGCGCTGATCGCCCTCGCCGAGGCCGACGAGCGCGACGCGCTCGACGACTACATCGAGGCCCAGGTGCACGGCGGCGTCGACCTCGCCCGGGACGTCGAGGCGCTGGTCCTGGACGCGAGCTACCGCGGCACGCCCGTCGAGGCCGACGCCCGGGAACTGCCGTGCCGCCTGGAGTGGCACCCCGGCTACCGTCTCACCGTCGGCGAACTGCGCCGCCACGGCGACTTCCGGGGCGAGGAGTACACCGCGCTGGGGGCGCGCATCGCTCGGGACGGGCTCCTGGACCCGCGGATCATCGGCGACGCGGCCCGCACCGGCCGCCACGAGACGCAGGACCTGAAGATGGTCTGGCACGTCCTCGCCCGCCACGGGGCCCCCGAGGGGGCCGGGACGGCACGCGTCCCGCGCGGCGCCGGCCCGGGGGCGGCGTCCGGCGTCCCGGCTCGGGCGGTGCCCGCTCCGGCTGTGCCCGGTTCCGCCGCACCGGGCCTCGCCGCGGCCGGTCCCACCGCTCCTGAGCTGTCCACACCTTAATTTATTACCTGACCTAAGTGGGTGCGGAAGTCGCGCCCGGACGTGCGGCAGAGGTATGTTGCAGGTCGGACAGGGCAGGGCGGAACGCCGGGTGTCGGACGAGGGAGCCACATGGCGGGGCGGAACGGGCGCACGGTGCGCGATCTCAGGCGGGCCAACCGCACGGCCGTGCTGCAGCGGCTGTACTTCGACGGCCCCCTCAGCCGCTTCGAACTCGGTCCGGCGACCGGCCTCAGCTCGGGCTCGGTCAGCAACGTCGTCGCCGACCTGGTAGCCGACGGCCTGGTGGAGGAGGCCGGCAGCGTCGACTCCGACGGCGGCCGCCCGCGCACCCTGCTGCGGGTGGTCCCGGGCAGCGGGCACATGATCGGCGTGGACGTCGGCGAGACCCGCGTCCGCGTCGAACTGTTCGACCTGACCCTGACCGAACTGGCCCGCACCGAGCGGCCGCTCGCCGCCCAGCGCTACGACGTCGAGGTGATCACCGGTCACATCCGGGACGGCGTCGCGGAGGTCCTGGAGGCGACCGGACTCGTCCCCGAACGCCTCCTCGGTGTCGGCATCGGCGTTCCCGGCATCGTCGAGCACACCCCGGACCGCGGCGCCGTCGTGCACGGCCAGACCATCGGCTGGGACGCGGTGCCCCTGGAGATGCTGCTGCGCACCGCCTGCGGGCTGCCCGACAGCGTGCCCTGCCTCATCGACAACGGCGCCAAGACCCTGGGGCAGGCCGAGATGTGGTTCGGCGCCGGGCGCGGCGCCGGCAACGCAGTCGTGGTGCTCTTCGGTTCCGGCGTCGGCGCCTGCCTGGTCACCCCCGAGGTGGAGCGGGGCCGCGCCGTCGAATGGGGGCACCTGACGGTCCGCGTACGGGGGCGCCGCTGCCGGTGCGGAGCGCTCGGCTGCCTGGAGGCGTACGCGGGCGCGGAGTCGCTGCTGGCCCGCTGGCGCGAGGAGGGCGGGCAGCCGCCGCGCGGCACCGACGAGGAGACCGCGCTGACCGCGATGCTGGCCGCCGCCTACCCCGCGGACGGCGCCGCCGCCGACCCGGTCGCGCTCGCCGTCCTGGAGGAGACCGCCGAGTACCTCGGCGCGGGCCTGTCCGACCTCATCAACCTCTTCCAGCCCGAGCGCATCCTCATCGGCGGCTGGGCGGGCCTCCAGCTCGGCGCCCGCTTCCTGCCCGCCGTGCGCCGCCACGCCACGGCGTACGCGCTGCGCCACCCGGCCGAGAAGGTGACCGTCGAACTGGGCCGCCTCGGCCCCGACGCGGTCACCGTCGGCGCCGCGATCCTGCCGCTCGCCGGCTTCTTCGCCCGCGGTGGCCGCCGTGCCGAACCGGTGCCCGAGGCACGGCCCCCGGCCTGGCAGGCGGCCCTGGACGAGCGCAGGTCCTAGCGGCCCTGGAGAGGACAGGTCCTGGCGGTCCCGCAGGAGCGCGGGTCCTGGCGGCCCCGGAGCAGCGCGGGTCCTGGCGGCTCCGGCGGGAGCGCCGCCTCGCGGCCGTGGTCGCGTGGGCCGCGCCGCACCCGGGCGAGGGCCGGGGGCCGGCTCACCCGGTCACGGTTTGCGGGCCACGCCGCCGTAGATGTCCGTCGGCTCCGGCGTGCTGCCGGGCTCCGGGCGCCACAGCGGGCAGGAGACGATGCCCGGCTCCAGCAGTTCCAGGCCCTCGTAGTACGCGGCCAGCTGCTCCGGGCTGCGCAGCACGTACGGGACCGCGCCGGTGTCGTCGTAGCCCTGCTGGGCCTCCTTGAGCGCCTGGTCGGTGTCGGTGCTGTCGTAGTGGACGAAGCAGCTGCCGGAGGGCAGGGCGGCCTGGAGGCGGCGGACGATCGACTTCGCCTCCTCGTGGTCCTGGACGTGGCCCAGGATGCCCATGAGCATGAGGGCGACCGGCCGGTCGAAGTCCAGGGTCCTCGCGGCCCGTTCGAGGATCCGCTCGGGCTCGTGCAGGTCGGCGTCGATGTACTCGGTGACGCCCTCGGGGGTGCTGGTGAGCAGCGCCTGGGCGTGGCGGAGCACCAGCGGGTCGTTGTCGACGTAGACGATGCGCGCCTCGGGGGCGATGCGCTGGGCGACCTGGTGGGTGTTGTCGTAGGTGGGCAGTCCGGTGCCGATGTCGAGGAACTGGCGGATGCCGAGTTCGCCCGTCACATGGGTCACGGCGCGGATCAGGTACTGGCGGGAGGCGCGGGCCATCGTCTCGATGGTGGGCGCGTGTTCGCGGTAGGCGTCGCCCGCGATCCGGTCCACCTCGTAGTTGTCCTTCCCGCCCATCCAGTAGTTCCAGATGCGGGCCGAGTGGGGCACCGAGGTGTCGATCTTCGACAACGCGTCCTGGTCGGGGGTGGGCCGGCCGTCAGTCATGGGGGTCTCCTGCCGTGCGTCGCGCGGGGGGTTCAAAATACCGCCAACGTCCGTGCGCGCGCCCGCAGTTCGCGCCGTGCGACCGGCGCGGGCGCGGCACCGGGCGCCGGTGCGCACGCGGGGCGGCCCGGACCGGGCCGCGTGCGGGCGCCCCGTGCGGCGCATCGGGCGGGCGGGACCGCCCGCACGGCGGGAGGCGGCGTGCGGGCGGTCCCGGGGCCGGGCCGGTCTGCGGTCCGGGTCCGGTTCGGCCAGGACCCGGACCGCCGCGGCCCGGGTCCGGTGGCGCGAACCGGCGCGCGGGGGCGGTGCGGTGCGGACCGCGGCCCGGTCAGTCGACCAGGAAGTCGGCCAGGCCGGCCTTGGCCCCCTGGAGGAAGGTGAGCATCTCCTCCCGGGTGTAGATCAGCGCGGGTCCCTCGGGGTCGGTGGACTGGCGCACGGCGACCCGGCCGTCGGGCAGGCGCTTGGCCTCGACGCAGGAGCCGCCGTTGGTGCCGCTCCAGGGCTTGTGCCAGCCCTCGGTGCCCAGTTCGGCCGCGGGCATGCCGTTGCGGACCGGTCCCTCGGGCGCCGGGCCTCGGGGGGTCCGTGATGCGGTGGATGCCATGGGATCACAACTCCTTACGCAGTTCGGCCAGGATGTCCTCGGTCCGTGCGACCGGCTCCGCCTGGACCGCCATCCGGTCCAGCACTTCCAGATACGCGCCGACGTCCTGCCGCCGGTCGTAGTAGACGGAGCCCGTGAGGTTCTCGGCGTAGACGATGTCGGGCAGTTCGGAGAAGCCGAAGCGGAAGTGGTGGAAGGGGCCGTAGGCGCCCGGGTGGGCCCCCACGGAGTAACGCATGATCTGGATCCGCACCTTGGGCCGGCGCACCGCCTCCAGCAGCCGGTCCACCTGGGCGCGCATCACCTCGGCGCCGCCGACGGGACGGCGCAGCACGGTCTCGTCCAGGATGGCCCACACGGCCGGGGCGTCCGGCTTGGCGAGCAGGTCCTGCCGTCTCAGGCGCAGGTCCACGCGGCGGGCGAGTTCCTCCTCGGACTCGTTGGGGAAACCGACGCGCAGCAGCGCGACGGCGTAGTCGAACGTCTGCAACAGGCCCGGAACGTAGTGCGGTTCGTACAGGCGGATGACGCTGGCCTCGCTCTCCAGGCTCACGTAGGCCTTGAACCACTCGGGCAGCACGTCGCGGTACGTGTACCACCACCCGGGCTTGTTGGCCTCCCGGGCCATGGCGGCGAAGTCGTCGGCCTCCGCGGCCGGGACGCCGTAGGTGCGCAGCAACTCCTTGACGTACGGGATGCGGAGGCCGACCTCGGCCTTCTCCATGCGGCGGACGGTCAGCGGGGTCACCTCGATGGCCCGCGCGGCGTCCTCGAAGGATATGCCGGCCCGCTCCCGTAACTGCCGCAGACGCTTGCCGAGGACCATCCGCAGGACAGTGGGTGCGCTGCCGCCGGAGCGGTTCTCACTCACCTCTGACCTCCCGGAGCGGCTGTCACAGCGTGCAGTGTGCCACGCTCCCGGCGACCCCGACAGGGTGATACCGAGCTGGCTGAAATTATCAGAACGCAGGTTGCGAGCCGAGTGTGTGCCACATCATAGTGATCCGGGAAGCCCTCGTCCGGAAGGCCTTCGTGACGGTCAACTCCGGTGACGGGTATGGGAACTGATGTTCCGACAGGTGCGGTACGGCTCTGCGGCCGTACGGGACTGCGAGGCGAGAGCTGGATGACCACCGTGACCGACGGACCGTCGGAGAGCCGCGACAGAACCTCGGTCGGGGCGGGTGGTGCGCACCGGCCCGGCCGCGGCGACGGCCCTTGCCTGACGCGGTGTCAGGAGCGGCGATGACCGGCTCCCGTATCCCGCACCGGGCTCCTTCGTCCGCCCCGGCACGCCACGAGGACGACACCGCGGCGGCCCTCGGCGAGGACGTCCCGCCCGGCGGCGCGCCCGGACACGGCGGTGAGCCGGGCCGCCTGTGCTCCACGGTGCCCGCCGACCCTTCCTGGGCCTCGGCCGTCCGGCGCATGGTGACCCAGCACCTCGCCCGGCTGCGGCTGTCCGCCGACCAGTGCGACAGCGCGGTCCTGGCCACGGACGAACTGTTCGCCAACGCCGTCCGGCACGCGAGCCGCGGCCCGCGCGACACCGTCACCCTCACCGTCGAGCGCACCGCGCGCACCCTGCGGGTGACGGTGGCCGACCGTTCGCCGCTGCTGCCCCGGCGCCGTGCGGCGGACGCCGCCGCCGAGTCGGGCCGCGGACTGGCCATCGTGGCCGCGCTCGCCGACGACTGGGGCCTCGCGCCGCCCGAGCCCGGCACCCCCGGCAAGCGAGTCTGGTTCACCCTGAGCCTGCGAGGTGCCGCGTCATGACGGACGGCCCCCTGCGCACCGCGGGAGTGGACACCGTGGCCCGCCCCGGTCCGGCGCCCGGCGATCCGGGGACCGGTGGCGGCCCGGCGGCCGTGGTTCCGGAGGCCGGTGAGCGGACCCCGGGCCCGGCGGGTGACGCGTCGGCCGGCCCGGCGTACGGCGCGCGGGGGAACGCACCGGGGGACGAGGGGCTGCGTCAGGCACTGACGGCCGTGTATGCCAGGCGCGCGGCTTCCGCCCGCACCGTCCCGGCCGCCGGGCGGGGCTCCGGGGCGAGCGACGTGCCCGCGGTGCGGCCGGAGCAGGGCCGCACCGACTGCGAGCGGACCGGGCACGGGCAGGCGGAAGGCGGGACGGCGGGTGCCCGCACCGCAGGCGGGACGCCGGACGGACACCTGTGGCGGGCCCTGTCGGAGATGTACGCGGCCCGCGCGGTCCCGGCCGGCCCCGCCGAGAACGCCTCGCTGGCGGACGAGCTGCTGCGCCGGGCCGACCGGGACCGCAGGCTGACCCGGGAGGCGGGCGCCGCCCCGACGCCGGAACGCCGGCGCGAGGTCGCCCGCTGCCACCGCGACAACGCCGACGCCCTGGAGGAGATCGTGCGCCGCCACGGCTGGCCGACCGCCGACACCGTGGGCCCGCCGGCGTCGACCGCCGCGCTGATGATCCTGCTGCACGCCCCCGGACTGGACCTGCGGCTGCGCTGCCGGGACCTGATCGCCCAGGCCACGGCGGACGGCCGCTGCCCCGCCGTCCACTTCGCGTACATCGCCGACCACTGCGCCGTCGACCTGGGCGAACCCCAGTTCTACGGAACCCGGATCGACCCCGCGACGCTGCGCCCGTATCCCGTCCGCCTGCCCGGGAGCCTCGACGAGCGCCGCCAGGACATGGGGCTCGGCCCGATGGAGGAACAGATGAGGGCGCTGCGGCTGCGCGGCTGAAGGCGGCGGACACCGAAGGTTTCGCAGGTCACCGGGGAGGTACCCGCGCGTCGGCCGCACGCCGTGCGGCCGGCCGCAGTGCCACGCGCCGACCCGCGAAGGAGTACATCGTGACCGGACACCGCTCACCCGTTCCGCGGGACATGCCGGACCAGCAGGCGGACGTGGACGAGGACCCCTGGGAGACGGCGCGGTCCTCGGCGTCCGAACCGGCCCGCGAGGAGCGGCCCGCCCACGGGGCCGCCCGCGACGACGTCCCGGGCGCCGACGAGGAACAACCCGTACCAGACGAACCGTCCGCCTGACGCCCTCCGCCGACCCCCGCCCTCCACCCGCCGCACCCGGTGCGGCACCCGGGACGTCGGTGGCGCCCTCCGGGGGTGGGCCCGGGGCGGGCGGCCGCGGGGGAGAGCCGGTGAGCCGGCCGACGGTGAGCCGTGAGCCGGTCGACGGGCCCGGGCGCGAGCGGGACGTTTCGCCGTCCCGCGCCGGCGCAACGCGCCGCGCACGTGGCGTCCCACGCCCGCCTCCGCCCGCCGGACTCACCCCGCGCCCGCCCCGTTCACCTCGGCTTGCACCACCCCGTTCATCCCACCTTGCGGCCGCGCAGCGGCTCCGTGTCCGCGCCCTCGCCGCGCCGCAGGCCCCGCAGGAACTCCTCGATGACCTCGGTCGCCGTGTGCTGCGGGCGCCAGCCGAGTTCCGTGCGGGCCCGGGTGCAGTCCATCAGGGGCAGCCGCAGCACCGCGTCGAACAGGTGCGGGGAGGCCGGCAGCAGGTGCAGGCCCCAGGCCGCCGCGATCGCGGAGCGTGCGGCGGTGCGCGGCAGCCGCAGGGGCCGGGTGCCGAGCAGCTCGCCGAGCACCCGCGCGTCCAACGGCGGATCGGCGGCCAGGTTGAAGGCACCGCGCACCTCGTGGCGCAGCGCCAGCAGGTAGGCGCGGGCGGCGTCGTCCGTGTGCAGGACCTGGGCGCGCAGGCCGGGGATGTCGGGCAGGAACGGCAGCAGTTCGGGCCGCGCCATCGGCCCGGGCAGGAACCGGCCGCCGAAGATGCGCCGCTGCTCGCTCGCGGACTCGGCCTTGAACAGGAAGCCCGGCCGCATCCGCACCACCCGGACGCCGGGGTGGTCCCGTTCGAACGTGTCCAGGGCCCGTTCGAGGTACGCCTTCTCCCGGGTGTACGCGGCGTCCGGCCAGCCGTGGGTCGGCCACGACTCGTCGACGGCGCGGTCCTTGGGCCCCGGCGAGTACGCCCCGACCGAGGAGGCGTGCACCAGCACCGGTACCCGGGCGGCGGCCACGGCCTCCTGGACACGGATGCCGCCGAGGACGTTCGTGCGCCAGGTCGTCGCCGGATCGTGCGTCGGCTGGAACGCCCACGCCAGGTGGACCACCGCGTCCGCGCCCTCGAACTGCGCGGCCAGGGGCGCCTGCTCCGAGGCGATGTCGACACTTGCCCACTCCGTCCTGGGCGGCGACCACCGCGGGATCCGGCGGGCCAGGCCCCGTACCGAGGCCACCTCCGGATCCTCGGAGAGCAGACGGACGACGCTCGTCCCGACATTGCCGGTGGCGCCCGTGACGACGATCCTGCTGCCCGACACGCTGCTCACGTTCGGCTCCTTCCGGGGACGGTCGAGTGCGGGGCCCGAGTACCCGCTCCCCGCCGGTCGACCCGGCATGACCCCCCGGGTAATCGACCCGCCCAGGACGCGCCGCGACGATGGAAAACGACATCACCGAACGTCGTCACCCGCCCGCAACCGCCTCTCCGGGAGGTCCGCCATGCCGTACTTCACCAGCCCCGCCGACGGCACCCGCCTGCACTTCGTCGACTACGGGCCGGCCGACGGCCCCGTGGCCGTCTTCGTCAACGGCGCCTATTTCGGCACCGGGATGTGGGAGTTCCAGATGCTGCCGCTGGCGCGCCGGGGCGTGCGCTGCGTCGGCCTGGACCGGCGCGGCCACGGCCGGTCGGACGACGTCTGGGGCGGGTTCGACCTGGACACCCTCGCCGACGACCTGCACGGCCTGCTCGACCGTCTGGACCTGCGCGCGGCGACGCTCGTCGGGCACTCGCTGGGCAGCGCGGAGATCGTGCGCTGCCTGACGCGGCACGGCACCGGCCGGGTCGCGCGGGCCGCCTTCGTCGCCGGCATCGCCCCGGGCGTCGTCCGCTCCGCCGGTCACCCCGACGGCTGGGACCCGGACGTCATGCGGGCCTCCCACGAGGTCTTCCGCAGGGACCGGGCGGCGTTCTACGAGGAGGGGGCGGCCCCCTACTTCGCCCTCGGCCGGCCCGGCAACGAGGTGTCGCCGCAGTACGTCCGCCACGTCGTCGACCAGGCCCTGGTGTGCACGGCCCACGCGGCGAACGCCGTCAACGAGCTGGTCGCCACCGTGGACGTCGCCGCGGAGACGGCGAGACTCGACCTGCCGGTCCTCGTCGTGCACGGTGACCAGGACACCTCCGCCCCACTGTCCGCGACGGGCCGCCGGACCGCCGCGCTGGTGCCCGGCAGCACCCTGAAGGTGTACGACGGCGGCGGACACGGCCTGTACGTCACGCACGCCGACCGCCTCACCGAGGACCTGTACTCCTTCATGACCGGTATGACCGGCACGGCGCGGTGGACGGGCGGGACGGGGGCGGTCACCGGGGCGGAGACGGCGAGCGCGACGGACCCCTCGAGCGCGACGGACCTGGCGACGGCCGGGGCAGCCGCGGCGGGTGCTGCCCGGACGGCCTGACGGTGGCGTGGCGGCCCGGTGGCGGTCCGCCGGGCCGCCGCCGGCACGGCGCGGGCGTGCTCAGGAGCGGCCGGCGAACGCGTCGACGCCCGTCAGCTGGGCCGACAGCGCCCACAGACGGGCCGCCTGCTCCGGATCGGTCGCCCAGGGCTTGACGCCGCTGGGATGGGACCCCTCGTCCGGGACCGGCTCGGCGATGTCGCAGTCCTCCAGGTAGACGCCGCCGAGGCCGTCCAACTGGGGGGAGGACGCCGCCCAGACCTGGGTGGCCGCGCCCTGCTGGGGGCTCTTGAAGCCCTCCGGGTTCAGCGGGACGCCCCGCTCGTCCACCCAGCCGCGCTCGAACATCTCCTGGTGGGACAGATGGCGCTGGAGGGGGGTGATGATGGCGCCGGGGTGCAGGGCGAAGGCGCGGACACCGGCGTCCCGGGCGAGCCGGTCGAGATGGACGGCGAACAGGACGTTGGCGGTCTTGGCCTGGCCGTAGGCCATCCACTTGTCGTAACCGGTGTGCCAATGGACGTCGTCCCAGCGGATCCCTGAGAACTGGTGGCCGCGGGAGGAGACCGAGACGACCCGGCCGCCGCCCGCCTCGATCGCCGGCCACAGACGGTTGACCAGGGCGAAGTGACCGAGGTGGTTCGTCGCGAACTGGGCCTCCCAGCCGGGCCCGACCCGGGTCTCGGGGCACGCCATGATCCCGGCGCTGTCGATGACGAGGTCGGCCGTGCGGCCGGAGGCCAGGAACCGCTCGGCGAACACGCGGACGCTGTCCAGGTCGCCCAGGTCGAGGGTGTCCGTCTCGGCACCCTCGATCCCGTGCAGCGCCTCCTGCGCGGCGGTGGGACGGCGGGCGGGGACGAGAACGCGGGCGCCCGCCTTCGTCAGCGCCCGGGTGGTCTCCAGACCGATGCCGGAGTAGCCGCCGGTGACGATCGCCAGCTTTCCGGTGAGGTCGATGCCGCGCAGGACGTCGTCGGCGGTGCTGGTCGCCCCGAAGCCGGAGCCCATCTTGTGCTGTGGCGTAGTGCTCATGCGCGGAACGCTACGGATTGGAGTGCTCTCGAAGTCAAGGGCGCACCCGGCGCGTCACGGCCCGCGGAGGGCGGGCAGGGGAAAGCCCCGGCCGGACGGGGGAATCACGGCCGGGGCGGACCTGGTGTGGGCACGCATGGCGGTCGCCTCTCGGCGAGACGCTCCACAGGGCTTCAGCCGAACGATCGTCCCTGTGGGCAATAGGTGAGGCCCGGGGACACTGTCCCATCCGCACCCACCGTGGGTTCAACGGCGCAAGGGCGCCCGGTGTTCCTGACTCTGCCGCCTTTTGTGGTGATCCGGCTCACTCCGCGGCGGTACGCGACGCCGGGCCGGACACCGGTTCCGATGCCGAGTTCGATGCCGGGCCGGACACCGGTTCCGACGCAGGGTCGGGTGCCGAGCCCGATGCCCGGTCGCCCGCCGAGTCCGATCCCGGGCTCGCCGCAGACGCGTCCCGCGCCGCCGCCGGCGCCGACGCGGGTTCCGCCTCCGCGTCCCGCGCCGGTCCGGGCTCCCTCGCCGGGTCCCGCGCCGGCTCGGGCTCCCTTCCCGGGTCCCGCGCCGGTCCGGATTCCCCCTCCGCCTCCCGCGCCCGGGCGGGTGCCGCGCCGGACGCGGCGCCCGGGACGGTCTCCGCCCACAGGCTCTCCGCCTGCAGCAGCAGCGACCCCAGCACCGTGACCGGGGCCGCCGCCCGGCCCGCGTGCTCCCGCAGCCCGTTCTGCAGCCGCCGGTGCAGCTCCCCTCGTCTCGCCTCCGGTTCCCCGCCGCCGCTCTCGTCGGCGGGGTCCGCGCCGAGCAGCCGGCCGCTCTCCGCGTGACACGCCCCCGCGATCAGTTCCAGCAGGTCGGCATAGGTCCGCAGCACCGCCGGGTCCGGCGGCTCGGGAGCGCGGTCCTGGTCGGCCGCGACCGTGAGCGTACGGGTGAGTGCCCGCACGTGCCCGGTGACCCGGCTCCAGCGCTCGTCCTCCGTCTCGGGCGGCACGGGCGAGGGCGGCCGGCGCAGCGCGCGCAGCGGACCGGCGGTCAGGCGCAGGCTCTCCCGGCTCCAGCGGCGGGCCGAGTGCAGCGTCTCCAGGCGGCGTTCGAGCCGGGCCGCGCCACGGGACCAATCGGCCGCCGTCCCGCCGTCCCAGTCGCCGCCGCGCAGGCCGTCCGCGACCGCGCACAGCACGTCGCCCGCCTCCCGCGCGACCGCCGCGAGGTTCTCCCGCACGTCCCGCAGGTGGATGGGCGGCAGGACGAAGGCGTTGACGGCCACACCGATCACCGCGCCGAGCGCCGTCTGCCACAGCCGGTGCCCCACCGCGGCGACGGAGACACTGCCCGTGGCCAGGGTGAACACGGCCGTGGTGGCACCGTAGACGCCCTGGTCGCCGAAGCGTGACCAGTTGGACAGCAGCATCAGCACGGGCAGCGACAGCGCGAGCGCGGACAGGGTGCCGCCGGTGACCGCCTGCGCGCCGGAGGCGAGCAGGGTCCCCGCGCCGATCGCCGCGCACTGCTGCCCCGCCCGCAGCAGCGAGCTGTACACCGTGGCCTGCACCATGACCAGCGCCACCCACGGCGCCATCAGGGCCATCGGGTCGCCCAGCCAGACCTTGGCCACCACCCAGGCCACCAGCGCCGCCGCCGCGGCCTTGAGCGACTGCACGACCAGGTCGCGTTCCCGGCCGGGGCCGCGCACCATGGCCCCGAGAGAGCGACCGACGCGGCGAGCCTCCTCGCCGACGGTGCGGCAGCAGCGGGCGCCGAGCCGCCCGCCGGGGGCACGGGCCGCGCGCCGCGCGCTCCGGCGCGGGGTGCGGCGGTCCGGCGGGGGAGTGGGTGCTGGGTTTTCCGGTACGCCCGTCATCGTGCCCGGGTATCCGCGCGGTGCGGTGTCTCATGCGGGGCGTACGTCACATTCCCGCGCGGTGGGCCGTCGTGCCGTCGGGGCACGTCAGGCCAGCGGGCTGTCGGCGAGGGAGGCGAGCAGGTGCGCGGGGCCGTCGTAGACGGCCTGCGCACCGGCCTGCTCCAGGTCGGCGCGCGGGATGCCGCCGCACAGCACGCCCACGCAGCGCACCCCGGCCCGGCTGCCGGCCCGCATGTCCCAGACGGTGTCGCCCACGAACACCGCGCGCTCGGGGGGCACACCGACCAGTTCCAGGGCGTGCTGCACCGGTTCGGGCGCCGGTTTGCCCGCCTCGACGTCGTCGGCGCTCGCGGTGGCCGCGATGGCGTCGTCCGCGTCGATCGCCCGGCGCAGCGCGCCCAGTTCCGCACCGCTCGCCGAGGTGGCGAGGACCACCGTCCAGCCGCCCTTGTGCAGGTGGCGCAGGAGCCGGCCGGCGTCCTCGAGCGCCGGCAGCCGGTCGAAGTACTGGGCGTAGAGCGTGCTGTGGGCGTCGCTCAGGGCCGCGTCCTGGTCCTCGTCGCGGTCGTCGCCGAGCAGATGGGCGATCAGGTCGGTGGAGCCCAGGCCGACGGAGCGGTGGATGGCGTGCATGGGGACCTGGTGGCCCGCCTGCCGGAACGCCTCCCACCAGGTGGTGACGTGGAGGTGGTTGGTGTCGACGAGCGTTCCGTCGACATCGAAGACGGCGGCACGGTCCATCCGGTGTGTTCCCTTCTGGTGAGAGGTCTCCTCGGGAGATCTCCTGAGAGTTCGGTGGTGCCGGCGGAGCCCGCGGGCCGGCGGGGCGCGGCACACCGGTCCGGGTACCACGTCAGCCGTCCCTCACTCCGGGCGGCGTCCGCCGCTCCCGGGCCCAGGCCAGCAGCTCGTCCAGGGACCAGGTGGTCACCACGCGCCCGGGCGGCACCCCGCACTCCTCCGCCCGCGCGCAGCCGTGGATCTGCCAGTCCAGTTGCCCGGGTGCGTGCGCGTCGGTGTCGACGGAGAACAGCACCCCCGCCTCCACCGCGCGGCGCAGCAGCCGGCGCGGCGGGTCCAGCCGCTCAGGGCGGCTGTTGATCTCCACGGCGGTTCCGGTCTCGGCGCACGCGGCGAACACCTCGTCCGCGTCGAACTCCGACTCGGGCCGCCCCCGCCCGGTCACCAGCCGTCCGGTGCAGTGCCCCAGGACGTCGGAGCGCGGGTCGCGTACGGCGGCCACCATGCGGCGGGTCATCGAACGGGCGTCCATCCGGAGCTTGGAGTGCACCGAGACGACCACCACGTCCAGCCGTTCGAGCAGCTCCGGTTCCTGGTCGAGGGAGCCGTCGTCGAGGATGTCGCACTCGATGCCGGTGAGCAGCCGGAAGGGCGCCCAGGTCTCGTTCAGCCGGGCCACCACGTCGAGCTGCTCGCGCAGCCGGTCGGGCGACAGTCCGCGGGCCACCGTCAGCCGCGGCGAGTGGTCGGTCAGCACCGCCCACTCGTGTCCGAGGGCCGCGGCGGCCCGGCCCATCTCCTCGATCGGGCTGCCCCCGTCGGACCAGTCGGAGTGGAGGTGGCAGTCGCCCCGCAGCAGTGCCCGCAGCCGTTCGCCGCCCTCCGTGAGCGGCTGGTCCGCCTCACCCTCCAGTTTCCGCAGATAGCCGGGCACCTCCCCGGTGAGCGCCTCGCGCACCACCTGGGCGGTCTTCGGCCCGACTCCCTTGAGCGACTCCAGCGACCCGTCCGCGGTCCGCCGTTCCACCTCCCCGGCGGGCAGCGCGGCCACCACCCGCGACGCCGTGCGGAAGGCGCGCACGCGGTAGGTCGGCTCCCGGGACCGCTCCAGCAGGAAGGCGATCCGGTCCAGCGCCTCGACGGGGTCCATCGTCACCTCCACCTTCAGGGTTGCCCGCCCCGGCCGCACCCGCACCCGCACCGGCGCCGCCCGCCCCGCCCGTTTGCCCCCGACCACCCCGGGTACTGCGATGCCCCGTCCGCACGACGATCCCGTGCACCGCGTCCGCCCCGTACGGCGTCCCGGTCCGTACGGCGATCCCGTACCGCAGGAGGTCTCATGTCCGCAGCTTCGTCGCAGGCCGTCCGGGTGGCCGTCGTCACCGGCGCCGACTCCGGCATCGGCCGTGCCACCGCCGTCCGCCTGGCCGAGGCGGGGCTGGACATCGGCATCACCTGGCACAGCGACGAGAAGGGGGCCGAGGAGACCGCCGAGGAGGTCCGCGCGCACGGGCGCCGGGCCGCCGTGGCCCGGATGGACCTCACCCGGCTGCCCGCCGCCGCGGACGCCCTGGACGAACTCGCCGGCGCGCTCGGCGACCGGATCGACGTACTGGTCAACAACGCGGGCACCGGCACCGCCACGCCCTTCGTCGACCTGCGTCTCGAGGACGTGCGCGAGGTCCTGGACGTGGACCTCGTCGGCCCGTTCCTGTGCGGGCAGAAGGCGGCCCGGCGGATGATCCGGCAGGGCGGCGGCGGCCGCATCGTCAACGTGACCTCGGTGCACGAGCACCAGCCCCGGGTGGGCGCCGCCCCGTACTGCGCGGCCAAGGGCGGCCTCGGACTGCTCACCCAGGTGATGGCCCTCGAACTGGCCGAGCACGGCATCACCGTGAACGCGGTGGCGCCCGGTGAGATCGCCACGCCCATGACCGGCCAGGAGGACACGGACGTACGGACCGAGCACCGCCCGGGCGTGCCGCTCGGCCGCCCCGGCGACGCCCGGGAGGTCGCCGCCGTGATCGCGTTCCTCGCCGGTCCCGACGCCTCCTACGTCACCGGGGCGTCCTGGAGCGTGGACGGCGGGATGCTGCGCATGGGCCCGATGGCCGGCTCCCACCTGGCCGGCGACGACTGGCGGCGTCCCTGAGAGGGCCCGTGGCCGCCGCCCGCACCCGGAACGGTGCCGGCTCCGCCCGCACCCGGCACGATCTAGGCTTGAAGACATGACCGAGAGCGCGAGTCCCTACATCTCCCGACCGCGGATCATGGTGCTCGGAGTCCAGCGGGCCGACCCGCCGTTCCGCATCATGGAGATCGACGGCGAGGTGATCGGCGAGGCGAAGAGCGTCACCGACGTCCTCCAGGCCGCGGCCGCGTTCGGCATCACCGTCCACGACCTGGACGACCCGGACGTGGTCCGCTGGGTGGGCGGCGACAAGTTCACCTGGCGCTGACGAGGCCGTCCGGCTCCTGCCGCGCAGCTCCCGCCGCCCACCGCGTCCGGCCGCGCCGGACGCAGAGCTGCGGACAAAAGCGGGCCCCGGCGGGCGGTGTGCGGCACGCGCCCTCGCCGCGTTGCCGGAAGGCCCTGGCAGCTCCGCTGCAAGGACCTTCCGGCGTCTTGCGATCGCACGCACCGGACACCGCCCGCTGATCGGAACCCACTTCTGTCCGCAGCTCTCAGCCCACCGTCCACTTCTGGTTGGCGCCGCCCGTGCAGGTCCAGATCTGCAGGCGGGTGCCGTCGGCGGAGGAGTTGCCGGTGACGTCCAGGCACTTGCCGGCCTGCGGGTTGACGATGTCGTGGGCCGCCGAGAGCGCCCACTTCTGGTTCGGGCCGCCGGTGCAGTCCCACAGCTGGACGGTGGCGCCGTCCGCGGTGCCGTTGCCCGTGACGTCGAGGCACTTGCCGAGGGCGCGCAGGCTGCCGTCGGATCCCACCGTCCACTGCTGGGCGGCGGTGCCGTTGCACCCGTAGAGCTGGACCGCGGTGCCGTTGGCGGAGTTCGCCCCGGCGACGTCCACGCACTTGCCGGCGAGTCCGCGGATGGCGCCACCGGCGGACGTGCCGCCCGTGGTGACCGAGACGGAGTCCACGACGAGCTGCTGCGGGAAGCCGGTGGAGCCGTCCGGGTCGCCGGGCCAGTAGCCGCCCACCGCCAGGTTCAGGATGAGGAAGAACGGCTTGTCGAACACCCAGGTCCTCCCGCCCAGGTCGGCGGGCGTGCGCCGCTGGTAGACGGTGCCGTCGACCGACCAGGTGATCGAGCCGGGCGCCCAGTCCACGGCGAAGGTGTGGAACGCGTCGGCGAAGGCCTGGCCGCCCGGCAGGGTGTAGGCGGCGCCTATGCCGCCCGAACCGGAGTAGCCGGGGCCGTGGATGGTCCCGTGCACGGTCGAGGGCTCGTACCCCACGTTCTCCATGACGTCGATCTCCCCCGAGTCCGGCCAGTTCACCGGGGTGCCGAGCATCCAGAACGCCGGCCACATGCCCTGCCCGCGCGGAATCTTCATCCGCGCCTCCACGTGCCCGTACTGCGCGGTGAACTTCCCCGAGGTGTTCAGCCGTGCCGAGGTGTACTGGCACGTTCCGTACCAGCACTGGTAGTTGGCCGGGTTCTCGCGCCGGGCGGTGATGACCAGGTGGCCCTGGCCGTCCAGGGCGGCGTTGCGCGTACCCGCCGTGTAGTACTGCCGTTCGTGGTTGTTGACGTTGTCACCGGTCTCCGTCTGCCACTTGGCAGGGTCGACGGCGGCGCCCGCGGGCCCGTCGAAGGTGTCGGAGAACGCGGTGACGGCGGCGGCCGGGGCGGCGGTGGCGGCGCCGGGACGGGCCGAGGCGTCCGTCGCCCGGGCCTGCGCGGGGCCGACGGCGGCGGCGCCGGCGAGCACGGTGGACAGGGCGGCGAGGAGGCATCCGCGGAGCAGGCGTGGGGAGGTCACGGAACTCCCTTCCGTGCGGCGGCCCGTGCGCGGGCGCGCGGCAGTCGTGGGGGGACAAGGAGAGGGGTGCCCCTTGATTCAAGTGGTGAATTAAGGGGGCGTCAATACTCCGGGACGCAGCGGCCGGTACCCGCGGGCGGGGCCCGCGCCGGGTCCTCGTGTCAGCCGAGTCCCGTCTCGGCCGTGTCTCGTGTCACCCGTGTCGCCTGCGCGCGTGCACGGCCCGGCCCATGCGCCGCCCGAGCAGGAGGTGACCGGCCAGCGCGCCGGTCGTGTTGAGGATGACGTCGTCGATGTCGAACGCCCGCCCAGTGATCAGCGCCCCCTGCGCGAACTCCACCAGCAGCATGACGAGCGCGGTGAGCAGCAGCACGCGCAGCAGCCCGCGCGCCCGCGGCGCGACCACCGGTACCAGCACGCCGAACGGCACTCCGAGCAGCAGGTTCCCGCCGATCTGCTGGACCGCGTCGCGCAGCCCCGGCTCGCTCAGATAGGCCCGCAGCGACCGGCCCGGGTGCAGGTTCGTGTGCACGAAGGACACCGACGAGGGCGACGGCTGGAGCGTCAGCCGGGCCAGGACGACGGCGAACGCCACCATGAACACGAAGGCGCACGCCATCGCGGGAAGGCGCAGCGGCCACGGCAGGGGCCTGCGGTCGTGCGGGTCGTCCCGTGCGTCCCGCGCCTTCGCGTCGCGCGCCTCCCCGCTCAGCGCCTCCCCGCTCCGTGCTTCCCCGCTCGGCGCGGCGGGCCGGGACCTGGCCGAGCGGGAGCGGAACACGGTGAGCGGGTGGAACGCGATCCTGCTCATGTCATCCTCCGTACGCCAAGTCGGCCTGCTGCTGGGCCGGTTACCCGCGAACGTCTCCGGGATGCCGGGGCGGCAGCCCGGCGGCGCGGCCGGGCCGCCGGTTTCCGTTGCTGCTGTCGGGGCATCCGGGCACCGGATGCGCGCGCCGCCGCGCGTCCCGCGGCCGGGGCGGTGCTTGGATGCCGGGGAAACGGCGTCAGGCAACGTGACGGCACAGCGGAACGACGGACGGCGAGGAAGCGCGCGGCGGGCCGGGGCACGGCGAGACAGAGCACGGCAAGGCAGAGCGAGACAGAGCACGGCAAGACAGAGCACGGCAGCGGAACCAGCCCGGGGAGGTGCCGGTTGAACCCGCGTACGACACTCCTCGCGGTGGGCGAGGTGCTGGCCTGGTGGGCCGCGCTCGTCGTGCTGTGGCTCATGCTCATCAGCACCGTCTACACCCTGGAGTGGGTGGTCGGCGCCTGCGCCGCGGGCGCGGGCGCGCTGGTCGCACGGGCCGGACGGCGGGCGGTGAGCCGCAGGTGAACGGCTGGCTCGTCGCGGCGACGGCCGTCCTGGCCGTCGGTCTCGGCACGACCCTGTGGGGCGTCGCCACCGGCCCGCTGGGGCGCCGCGTCGTCGCGCAGAACCTCTCCACCGCCCTGGTCTGCCCCGGTCTGCTCCTGCTCTCCCAGGGCTACGGACGCACCTCCTACGTCGATCTCGCCCTGCTCCTGGCCCTGCTGGGTCCGGTCGGCACCCTGGTCTTCGCCCGGCTGCTCGCCGACGAACTCGCCGAGGATCCGCCGCGGGCCTGGGCGGCGACCTGGGCCTGCGCCCTCGCCGGCGCGGCCGTCGTGCTGGTGCTGTGCGTGGTCACCGGACCCGGCCGGGCCATGGTGAAGCTCCTGATCGTCGGGGCGCTGCTGGTCGGCGGGAACCTCCTCGCCTCCCGGGCCCTGTCCGGCGGTTTCCCGGGGGTGAACGGTGGCTGACGCACTCGTCGTCCTGGCCCTGCTCGCCGTCGCGGGCTGCGCCACCGCCGCGGTCGCCAACCGCGACCCCGCGCGCCAGGCGCTCGTCCTGTCCGTCCTCGGCACCGCCCTCGCCGTGCTCTTCACCGTCCTGCAGGCCCCCGACGTCGGTCTCTCCCAGCTCGCCGTGGGCTCCGCCCTCACCCCGCTGCTCGTCATGCTCACCGTCCGCAAGGTCCGGCGGCGTTCCGCCCACGGCAAGAACGGCAGGCAGTGACCCCGCGCGCCCGGCTGTGGCTGGTGTTCCTCGGCGGCGGCGCTCTGGCCGCGCTGCTCGTCGCGGCCTGTCTGCGGCTGCCCGCGTTCGGCGGTCCGTGGCACCCCTACGGCGACCGCGCGGTCGACGCCTCCCTGACCCGGCACATCGCGAACACCATCGCCTCCGTCAACTTCGACCAGCGCGCCTTCGACACGATGGGCGAGATGACGATCCTCTTCGCGGCCGTCCTCGGCTGCGTCGTCCTGCTGCGCCAGGCCCGCGACGAACACCGCGATCCGCCCCTGCCCTCCGAGGTCGCCGCCCCCGTACGCCACTGGGCCCTGGCCGTGCTGCCCGTCGCGCTGGTCACCGGCCTCTACGTCGTCGCCCACGGCCAGCTCAGCCCCGGCGGCGGCTTCCAGGGCGGGGTCGTCGCCGCGACCGCCCTGCACCTGATGTACCTGGGCGCCGACTACGCCGCCCTCGAACGCGTCCGCCCCGTCGACGCGTACGAGATCGGCGACGCGCTGTCGGCCTGCGCCTACCTGGTACTCGGCTTCGCCGGAGTCCTCACGGGCACCGCGTTCCTCGCCAACACCCTGCTGCCGTACGGCACGTTCAACACGCTGTCCTCCGGGGGCACCGTCCCGCTGCTGAACGCGGCCATCGGCATGGAGGTCGCCTGCGCCGTCGTCGTGCTGCTCGCCCGCTTCCTGGACCAGGCCGTCGAGATCGAGGAGGAGAACGGGGAGTGAGCGCGCCGTGAGCGACGTCATGCACGTCCTGCCGTACCTGGTGGCCGCCTATGTGTTCCTGGCCGGCTGCTACGGCCTGGCCACCAGCCGGAACCTGATCCACGCCGTGGGCTGCCTGGCCGTGTGCCAGTCGGCGACGTACATCCTGCTGCTGGCGGTCGGGTACCGCGACGGCGGCACCGCGCCCGTCTTCTCCGACATCGCGCCCGGCTCGCGGCCCGTGGTCGACCCCCTGGTGCAGGCGCTCACGCTGACCGACATCGTCGTCGGCGCCACGGTCACCGCGCTGCTGCTGGCGCTGACCGTGCAGATCTCCAAGCGGCACGGCACGGTGGACCCCGACGAGCTGAGGGAGCTGCGCGGCTGATGCACCGTCTGCTGCCGCTGCTGCCCGCCGTCCCGCTGCTGGGCGCGGCCCTCCTCGTCGCCGGCGGGCGCCGTCTGCCCCGCCCCGCCGCCGAGGCGTTCGCCTCCCTGGTCTGCGCCGGCACCGCCGCGCTGGCGATCTGGCTGCTCGCCGGCTCCTCGCCGCCGCTCACGGAGTGGGTGGGCGGCTGGTTCCCGGTGGGCGGCGAGAGCGTCGGCATCGTCGTGACCGGGGACGGCGCGAGCCTCGGCATGGCGGCACTCGTCTCGCTGCTCACGCTCGCCGCGCTGGCGTACTCCTGGCACTACTTCGACGAGCCGCCGCGTGGCCACGCCGGTTCCTTCCCCGCGCTGATGCTGCTCTTCCAGGGCGGCATGTGCGGGTTCGCGATCGCCGCCGACCTGTTCAACGCCTTCGTGTTCTTCGAGCTGATGAGCGTCATCGCCTACGCGCTGACCGGATACCGCATCGACGAGGCCAAGGCCGTGCAGGGCGGCCTCACCTTCGGTGTCGTCAACTCGCTCGGCGCCTACTTCATGCTCATGGGCCTCGCCCTGCTCTACGCCCGCACCGGTGAACTGGCCATGGCGAAGATCGGGCGCGGACTGGACGCCGCCGCCGGGCACCACGGCCCCGACGCGCTGGCCCTGGCCGGTTTCGTGCTGTTCCTGACCGGCCTGCTGGTGAAGGCCGCCGCCGTGCCCTTCCAGTTCTGGCTGCCGGACGCGCACGCCGTCGCGCCCACCCCCGTGTGCATGCTGCTGTCGGGGGTGATGGTGGAACTCGGCGTCTACGGTGTCTGGCGGGTGTACGGCACCGTCTTCTCCGGGCCGGGCGGCGTCCCCGCCGCCGACGCGACGCGGGCGCTGGTGGTGCTCGGCGTGCTGACCGCGGCCGTCGGCTCGGTCATGTGCTGGTACCAGCGGCACATCAAGCGGCTGCTCGCCTTCTCCACCATCTCCCACACCGGCCTCTTCCTGGTCGGCATCGGCGTGCTGAAGGCCGAGGCGGACGACGGGACTGCGCTGTACATCCTCGCCCACGGCGGGGTGAAGGCCGCCCTGTTCGCCTGCGCGGGCATCCTGCTGGACCGCTACGGCAGCGTCGACGAGTTCTACCTGCACGGGCGCGCCCGGCGCCTGCGCGGTGTCGGGATCATGTTCGCCGTGGGGGCGCTGGCGCTGGCCGGGCTGCCGCCGTTCGGCACCGGCCTGGGCAAGGCGGTGAGCGAGGAGGCCGTCGGCGGCCCGCTCACCGTGCTCTACGTCGCGGCCTCCGCCCTCACCGGGGGAGCGGTGCTGCGCGTCGCGGCCCGGGTCTTCCTCGGGCTCGGCCCCCGGCCCGAGGGCCGCGACGGCGGGGAACGCGACGGGGACGAGACCTCGGGCTCCGGCGAGGAGCCCGAGACCAGGCAGCGGCTGGACAAGGTACCGATGACCATGCGCACG
Organism: Streptomyces sp. NPDC006743; assembly: GCF_040703815.1. Lineage (NCBI taxonomy): Bacteria > Bacillati > Actinomycetota > Actinomycetes > Kitasatosporales > Streptomycetaceae > Streptomyces > Streptomyces sp. NPDC006743. Next base: position 67,253 of record NZ_JBEYJA010000023.1, read on the forward strand.
GTCCCGGCCGTGCTGCTGGCCGCCGCGCTCGCCGTCGGCGCGGTCCCCGGCTTCGCCGGCCGGGTGGGGCACGCCGTCGACGAGGCCGGAACCTGGGGGGTGTTCTCCTCGGTGCAGTGGGCGGCGAGCGGTGTCCTGCTGGACCTGCTGTCCACGCTGCTGGCGGTCGCGCTCGCCGCGGTGGCCGTGGCCCGCCCGGGGCTGCTGGGCGCACCGGACTGGGCGCTGCCGCTGCGGCGCCTGCAGTCGGGGCACGTCGGCGACTACGTGGCCTGGCTGCTGGTCGGGGCCGCGCTGCTCGGCGCGCTGGCCCTGCCCGGCGTCCTGGGGTGACCCTCCCGCCCGGTCAGTAGCATGAGCCCCGGCAGTCCGGAATGATCATGCGAGGAGCGGATCGTGCGAGACATCGCGGTGTTCAGCGGCAGTGCCCATCCCGACCTCGCGGCGGAGGTCTGCGCGCACCTGGGTGTGCCGCTCAGTCCCACCCGGGTCAGCCGGTTCGCCAACGACTGCCTGGAGGTGCAGTTGCAGGCCAACTGCCGGGAACGGGACGTGTTCCTGATCCAGCCCCTGGTCAAACCGGTGCAGGAGCACCTGGTGGAGCTGCTGCTGATGTGCGACGCGGCGCGCGGCGCCTCCGCCGGGCGCATCACCGTCGTCATGCCGCACTACTCCTACGCCCGCTCCGACAAGAAGGACGCCCCGCGCATCTCCCTGGGCGGGCGGCTGGTGGCCGATCTGCTGGTCGCGGCGGGCGCGAGCCGGGTCCTGGCGATGACGCTGCACGCGCCGCAGGTGCACGGCTTCTTCACGGTGCCGGTCGACCACCTGCACGCGCTGCGCGAACTGGCCGCGCACTTCAGGCAGTACGACCTGACACGCACCACGGTCGTCTCGCCCGACCTCGGCAACGCCAAGGAGGCCGCCGCCTTCGCCCGGATGATCGGCGCCCAGGTGGCCGCGGGCGCCAAGCAGCGCTACGCCGACGACCGGGTGACGATCAGCTCGGTCATCGGCGACGTCGCCGGGCGGGACGTCATCGTGCTGGACGACGAGATCGCCAAGGGCAGCACGGTGCTGGAACTCCTGGACCGGCTGCGCGAGTCGGGACCGCGCTCGATCCGGATCGCCTGCACGCACGGCCTGTTCGCGGCGGGCGCCCTGAAACGGCTCACCGAGCAGAGCGACGTGCTGGAGATCGTGTGCACCAACACCGTGCCGGTGCCGGTGGAGGGCCACGAGGAGTACCGGGCCCACGGGGACAAGCTGCGGGTGCTGTCCATCGCCCCCGCGCTCGCCGAGGCGGTGCGCCGGATCCACAACGGGGAGTCGGTCAGCGCGCTCTTCGACGCGCCGCAGGACGAGTAGGGCGGGCCTGCGGCCGGGCGGGGGCGGCGTCCACGGCGGCGTCCAGGGTCGGCCGCGGGGGCAGGTGCCGGGACAGGCCGGTGACGGCGAGCACCCGCAGGGTCAGCGGGTGCGTGCACACCAGCAGCAGTTCCCCGCCCTGGCCGAGGACGCGGATCCGGGCCCGGTGCAGCAGACGCAGCCCGGAGCAGTCGAAGAACTCCACTCCGCTCAGGTCGATCACCACCCGCGCCCCCGGCCGGGCGGTGACCCGGTCCAGGCGAGGCAGGATCCGCATCGCGGAGGCGATGTCGATCTCCCCGTGGAGCTCCAGCACGGTGTACCCGCGGTGCCTGCGGACGCGCAGCTGCCGGGCGGGTGGCGCGGGTGCGGGTGCGTTCGCCACGACGACTTCGCCTCCAACCGGTGGGTTCGCTGCGGCAGGGGCGCGCTCAGGGAGCGCACTGCCCGCCCTCGTCCTGCAAGTTACCCTCGTTAGAGTGAATTCCAGCATGTTCGATTGACATATGTCTGTGAATTGCCGTTGGCCTCCCGGCGGGGTCCCGCCTCACTCGGCGGCGAACACCCGCACCCCGCCCACGTAGGTCTCCCGCACCTTCGTGTCCGCGATCTCCTCCGGCGGACCGGCGAACGGGTCACGGTCCAGCACCACCAGGTCCGCGAGCGCCCCCTCGCGCACCTCGCCCGTGTCGTCCAGGTGGTTCACCCGGGCCGATCCCGCCGTGTAGGCCCTGACCGCCTCCGCCAGGCCGATGCGCTCACCGGGCAGGAACACCGGCGCGCTGCCGCCGGGCTCGCGCCGGTTGACCGCCACGTGGATGCCCTGGAGCGGATCGGGGCTGCTGACCGGCCAGTCACTGCCCGCGGCCAGCGCCGCCCCGGCCCGCAGCAGCGACCCGAACGGGTACTGCCACCCGGCCCGTTCGGCGCCGAGGAAGGGGATCGTCAGCTCGTCCATCTGCGGTTCGTGCGCGGCCCACAGTGGCTGGATGTTGGCCGTCGCGCCCAGCCGGGCGAACCGGGGGACGTCGTCGGGGTGCACCACCTGGAGGTGCGCCAGGTGCGGCCGGGTGTCGCTCGGCCCGTTCGCCGCGCGCGCGGCCTCCACGGCGTCCAGCGCGTCCCGTACCGCCCCGTCGCCCAGCGCGTGGAAGTGGCACTGGAATCCGAGGGCGTCCAGCGCGGTGACGTACTCCGGGAGGCGGCCGGGGTCGATGAACCGGGTGCCCCGGTTGGCGGTGGCGCAGCCGCAGCGGTCGAGGTACGGCTCCAGGAGCGCCGCCGTCCCGTTCTCCGCGACCCCGTCCAGCATCAGTTTCACACTGCCGGCCCTGAACCGGCCGTGGCTCAACGCGGCCCGCTTCTCGACCAGTTCGGGGATCTGCTCCGGACCGCGCGCCCGGTCCCACCACAGGGCGCCGCGCACCCGGGCGGTGAGCGAGCCGTCCCGGGCGGCGGTCAGGTACGCCTGGGAGGGGTCCTCCATGCCCAGGAAGTCTCCGACGAGCGCGTCCTGCCAGGCGGTGATGCCGAGCGCGTGCAGACGGCGCTGCGCGTGCAGCAGGGCGGCCAGCCGGTCGGCGGGGCCGGCGGGCGGCACGTGGCGGCCGACCAGCTGCATCGCGCCCTCCTGGAGGGTGCCGCTCGGCTCGCCCCGGGCGTCGCGCTCGATCCGCCCGTCCGCCGGGTCCGGCGTGCCGCGGGTGAGCCCGGCCAGGGCGAGGGCACGGCTGTTGACCCAGGCGCCGTGGTGGTCGCGGTTGGGCAGGTAGACCGGCCGGTCGGGCACCACGGCGTCCAGCAGCTCCTTGGCCGGGGTGCCGCCCTCGAAGGCCTCCATCGACCAGCCGCCGCCCAGGATCCACTCCCGCTCCGGGTGGGCCTCGGCGTAGGCGCGCACGCGGTCCACGGTCTCCTCGGCGGTCAGTGCCCCCGTCAGGTCGCACTGGGCCAGTTCCCTCCCGGCCGGCACCGGATGGACGTGGGCGTCCTGGAAACCGGGCAGCAGCAGCCGCCCGGCCAGCTCGACGACCTCGGTGCGCGGCCCGGCCAGCTCCCGTACCTCGTCGTGTCCGACGGCGGTGATGCGGTCGCCGGTGACGGCCACCGCGGTCGCGGTGCGGCCGGCCGGGGTGAGGACGGGACCGCCGGTGAAGAGGAGATCTGCGTGCATGAGTGCCTTTCCTGGACCGCGGCCCGGGGGAGGGGCCCTGCCGGCCCCGTGCACGCACATGAAACCGCCGGCCCGCACGACAGGTCAACGGTGTTGTCACAAGGTGCCTCCCGAGCCGCACCGAGGGCGCCGGAGGCGCCAGAAGCGCCGGAGGTGCCAGATGCTGTACCGCTGCTTGCGCCACACCGACGGTCTGATGCCCGCCCTCGCGGACGAACTCACCGGCCGCCCGCTGCGCGCCTGGCGCCCCACCGGCGAGCGGCGTCACGACGTGCGGGCACTCCTGCCGGACGCGGCGGCGGCCCGCCTGGAGGAGGTCCGCGCCGCAGAAGACGACTGAGCCCCCCCGAGAGTCCGGCAACGGGGCCCGGACCCGCGGGGGGCGGCGGGGAGGCAGCAGGAGCGCGGTGTTCCGGCCGTTCGGGTCGGTCCCGGCCGTTCGCGTCGGTCCCCGCCGTTCGGGTCAGTCGCGGCCGTCCGCGCTCTTGGCGGGCCAGACCCCGGTCGAGCGCGCGATGGCCGCCGCGCCCGCGCGGTCCACCGCGCTGCGCACCACGGCGAACAGCGCGCCCTGCACGGCGGCGGCGAGCAGGATCTCGCCCCAGCGGCGGTCCTCGTCCAGCGCGTCCGGGGCGTCGTCCTCGTGCCGGAAGGCCTTCCACGTCGTGCGGAACGCCTTCCCGGCCAGCGCGCCGCCGGCCCAGCCGAGCACGAAACCGACGGGCTGGTAGACGAGCGGGAGCTTGTTCTTCTTCTTGGCCACCTGAGTCCTCCTTTGCAGGGACAGCGGATACGGCGGGTACGGCAGGCAGCGGTCAAGGGGGGGCGGGGCGGTTACGGCGGCTGCGACGCCTGCGGATGTCGCCGCCGCCGTGGCCGCCGGGGCGTCAGGGCCTGCCCCGGGGCGGTACCCGTTCGGCGTCGCGCACAGGGCCCGGCGGTGTCCCCTCGCCGAAGGGCCGGCCGCCGAGTTCCTCGCGCCGGTGCGGCGTCAGCCAGCCGCACAGGTCCGGCCCGAGCGGCACGATGCCGGTGGGATTGATACCGGTGTGCACCTGGTAGTAGTGCCGCTTGATGTGGTCGAAGTCGACGGTGTCCCCGAAACCCGGCGTCTGGAAGAGGTCGCGGGCGTACGCCCACAGCACCGGGTTCTCCGTCAGCTTCCAGCGGGTGCACTTGAAGTGCCCGTGGTACACGGCGTCGAAGCGGACCAGCGTGGTGAACAGCCGGATGTCCGCCTCGGTGATCGTGTCGCCGACGAGGTAGCGCTGCCGTTCCAGCCGCTGGGCCAGCGCTTCCAGCCGGCCGAACACGCCCTCGCACGCCGCCTCGTACTCCTGCTGGCTGGTGGCGAAACCCGCCCGGTAGACGCCGTTGTTGACGTCCTCGTAGACCTGCGCCATCACCGTGTCGATCTCGTCGCGCAGCGCCCGCGGATACAGGTCGGGCGCCCCGGGCCGGTGCAGGGCCGTCCACTCGGTGGCGAGGTCGAGGGTGATCTGCTGGTAGTCGTTGGTGACCAGCGCGCCGCTGGACACGTCGACGACCGCCGGGACGCTCACCCCGCCGGGGTAGCCGGTCTCCCGCCGGTCGTAGGCCTCGCTGAGGTAGCGGATGCCGAGCACCGGGTCCCGGCCGCCGGGGTCCAGGGTGAACCGCCAGCTGCGGTCGTCCTGCACCGGATCGACCACGGCCAGCGACAGGGCGTCCTCCAGCCCGAGCAGCCGCCGTGACACCAGGGCCCGGCTCGCCCAGGGACACGCCCGGCTGACCACCAGCCGGTACCGTCCGGCCGCCACCGGGTGGCCCTCCCGTCCGTCCGCGGTGATGCGGTCGGCGAAATGGCTCTTCGAACGTTTGAATGACTTGTGGCCGTAGGAGCGGTTGCCGTCGTCCCGGTCGGCTCCGTCGTCCATGCCCGTTCCTCCCTGCCGTCGCGGCGCACCGGTGAGGTGCGCTGGTGAACGCGTTCCCCGAAATCGGCCGGCGGCACGGTGTGATCCGCACCGACGGGGGCAGTCGGCGAACGTGGACGGGACACCCGACGAGCCGGCCGAGACGCCCGGCGCAGCCAGCACAGTTGACACCGCCGAGACCGCCCGCACGGGCGGGAGCGCCGATACCGCCGAAAGAACCGAGCATGCCGAGGCGACCGGCGCCGCGGGGACTTCCGAGGCCCCCCGGGCGCCCGGCGCCTCCGGGACCACCGAGACGACCGGCACCTCCGCGGCAACCGGCACCGCAAAGACCTCCGAGGCGACCGGCTCCTCCGACACCTCCGGCGCCTCCGGACCGGACCCGGGACCGGCCGCCGACCGGAAGACCCGGGTCACCGTCCTGGTGGCGCTCGCGGCCAACCTGGTCATCGCGGTCGCCAAGGCCGTGGGCGGCCTCGTCGCGCACTCGCCAGCCCTGCTGTCCGAGGCGGCCCACTCCGTCGCCGACAGCCTCAACGAGATCTTCCTGCTGGCCGCGCTGCGCCGCAGCCGCCGCCCCGCCGACCGGCGCCACCCCTTCGGCTACGGCAAGGAGCGGTTCTTCTGGTCGCTCCTCGCGGCTGTCGGCATCTTCGTCATGGGCGGCTGCTTCTCCTTCTTCCAGGGCGTCGAGGCACTGCGCAACGGCGCGGAGGAGGACTTCACCGGCTACGTGGTCGGTCTCGTCGTGCTCGGTGTCGCTCTGCTGGCCGAGGGGACCTCCCTGCTGCGGGCGGTGCACCAGGTGCGCGGGGAGGGCGGCGCGGGCGGCCTGCGCGACCCCGCGCTGCGCACGGTCGTCGCCGAGGACGGCACCGCGGTGCTCGGTGTCACGCTCGCCATTGCCGGCATGGCGCTGCACATGGTCACCGGCCAGGTCGTGTGGGAGGCCTCCGCCTCCCTCGCCATCGGCGCGCTGCTCGTCTACGTCGCCTACCGGCTGGGCCGCGACGCGCGCGACCAGCTGATCGGGGAGGCCGCGGACCCCGAACTCAGCGGCAGGATCCGCAGTCTGCTGCGGGCGCAGCCCGAGATCGACAGCGTGGAGGCGCTGCTCACCATGAAACTGGGCCTGGACTCGGTCCTGGTGGCCGCCCGGGTCGACCTGGCGCCCGGCATGGACAGCGAACGGGTCGAGGAGGTCGCGGTACGCATCAAGGAGTCGATCGCCCGCACCGTCCCCGTCGCGGACCAGATCTTCCTCGACGTGACCGACCGCCCGGCCCAGGAGGCACAAAAGAGCCCCGCCGCGACGGGGGAACGCGGCGGGGCCTGACAGACGGGTGCCCGCCGCACGGCCGGTCCATGCCTGCCGGACCGGCATCCGCCCGGAACGGACGTACGCCCACGACGGCCGCCCCGGCCGGTTCCCCTGCCGGCCCCGCCGGTTCCCCTTTCGTCCCGGCGGGTCCCGGGCCGTCCCGGCCGGTCCCGGGCCGGTCTCAGTGCCCGCCGGTCGCCTCCAGCACGAAGACCGGGATCTCCCGCGAGGTCTTCTCCTGGTACTCGGCGTACGGCGGGAACGCGGCGACGGCCCGCTCCCACCACTCGGCCTTCTCCTCGCCGGTGACCTCACGGGCCGTCATGTCCTGCTTCACCGGGCCGTCCTGCAGCTCGACCCGCGGGTCGGCCAGCAGGTTGAAGTACCAGAACGGGTGCTTGGGCGCGCCGCCCTGCGAGGCCACCACGGCGTAACGCCCCTCGTGCTCCACCCGCATGAGCGGCGTCTTGCGGATCCGGCCACTGCGCGCACCGCGCGTGGTCAGCACGATGACGGGCAGCCCCGTGTCCATCAGCGTGGTTCCCTCGGTCCCGCCGGACTTCTCGTACAACTCCACCTGTTCCCGCACCCACGCGGCGGGGCTGGGCTCGTACTCGCCCTCCAGAGGCATGACGTCCGTCCTCTCCTGATCCGTCGGTCCTGATCCGTCGGTCCTGTTCCGTCGGCCGGTGATCCGCTGGTTCTGATCCGTCGGTCCTGATGCCTGCCCGGCGGGTCCCCGGTCGTCCGCCGTGCTGCAACACCGGCGCACGGACGATTCATCCCTACCGCGTTCCCCCTCGCCCATGCCCGGCCCGTGCCGTCGTCTCGGGGGACAGGGCGGGAATCCGGCCGATGGTCACAGCGCCGTGGTGCCCGGCGGGATCCGGCAGGTGCCGGGGTCCCCCGGACGGCCGTATCACGCCAGGTGCCGCGCCGCACCGCACCGCGCGGGGCGGCCCGGTCCTGCGCCACCACGTCCTCCGCGGACGGTGCGGTCACCGCGCGGGCCCTCGGCCCGGCCCACCGCCCCGGGAGTCCGCCGACCAGGCCGTCCGCACCGCCCGCGCCCGGATCACGGCGCACGGCGCTGGCGGTGCGCCGGCCCGAGGACGGCGGCGGACAGGGGCGGCGGCACGGTGCGGGCGGACATGGCCGGATCGTGCGCCCAGGCCCGCTCGGGGACAATCGGACCATGAAGCGGAAGAGGCGCTTCCCGGCCAGATCCGGCAGATCGCCGATGTGGCCGAACTTCGCGTCGCCCTATAGATGCCCCAGGCATCTAATGAAGATCGGCACGACGCACCCTTCGTCTGCGAGGTCTTCCATGCCGGACCCGACCATCGAAACCCCCCGCACCGTCGAGACCCCCCACCCCGCCGGGACCGCCGACGCCGTGGCCTTCCCGCAGGACCGCACCTGCCCCTACCACCCGCCCACCGGCTACGGCCCCCTGCGCGAGACCCGCCCGCTCGCCCGCATCACCCTCTACGACGGCCGCCCGGCCTGGCTCGTCACCGGGCACGCCCTCGCCCGCGAACTGCTCGCCGACCCGCGCCTGTCCAGCGACCGCACGCGCGACGGATTCCCGGTGACCACCGCCCGTCTGGCGGGGGTGCGCGACCGCAGGACCGCCCTCCTCGGTGTCGACGACCCCGAGCACCGCACCCAGCGGCGCATGCTGATCCCGAGCTTCACCCTCAAGCGCGCCACCACCATGCGGCCCCGGATCCAGGGGATCGTCGACGGCCTGCTCGACCGGATGACCGACCAGGGGCCGCCCGCCGAACTCGTGCGGGACTTCGCCCTGCCCGTGCCCTCCATGGTGATCTGCGAACTGCTCGGCGTCCCCTACGCCGACCACGAGTTCTTCGAGGAGCAGTCCCGCCGGCTGCTGCGCGGCCCGGACGTGGCCGACGTGCTGGACGCGCGCGACCGGCTGGAGGCGTACCTGGGCGACCTCGTCGACCGCAAGCGCAAGGAACCGGGCGACGGGGTCCTGGACGACCTGGTCCAGCAGCGGCTCGGCGAGGGCGAACTGGACCGCGCCGAGGTCGTCTCCCTGGCGATCATCCTGCTCATCGCGGGCCACGAGACCACCGCCAACATGATCTCGCTGGGCACCTACACCCTCCTGCAGCACCCCGACCGGCTGGCCGAGCTGCGCGCCGACCCCGCGCTGCTGCCCGTCGCGGTCGAGGAACTGATGCGGATGCTCTCCATCGCCGACGGACTGCTGCGCCAGGCGGACCAGGACATCGAGGTGGCGGGCACCACCATCAAAGCCGGGGACGGCGTGATCTTCTCGACCTCCGTCATCAACCGCGACCGGTCCCTCTACGAGGCCCCGGACGAGCTGGACTTCCACCGGCCCGCCCGCCACCACGTCGCCTTCGGCTTCGGCATCCACCAGTGCCTCGGCCAGAACCTCGCCCGCACCGAACTGGAGATCGCCCTCGGCTCCCTGTTCGCCCGGCTGCCCGGACTGCGGCTGGCCGCCCCGCCGCAGGAGATCCCCTTCAAACCCGGCGACACGATCCAAGGAATGCTGGAACTCCCCGTGACCTGGTAAGAGGCTGCTCCCATGCGCATCGACATCGACAAGGACCGCTGCATCGGCGCCGGCCAGTGCGCCCTGGCCGCCCCGGGTGTGTTCACCCAGGACGACGACGGCTTCAGCACCCTGCTGCCCGGCCGGGAGGACGGCGGCGGCGACCCCATGGTCAGGGAGGCCGCGCGGGCCTGCCCCGTCGCGGCGATCACCGTGACCGAGAAGGACGGCGCCCAGCCCCTGGGGTGAGGGGGACGACAGGGCCGGGGAAGCCGGGCCGGGGCAGGCCGCGGCCCGCCCCGGCCGTGCGGCGGTAGGGTGCCGCGGGTGACCGAACCGGCCGGGGAGACACCCGCGAAACCCTTCCTCTACGTCGTCGTCTGCGCCGCCGGCGTCGCCGTGGGCGTCGGCACCCTGGTCGCCGCCGCCCGAGCGCGCGGCTGGGCGGTGGGCGTGATCGCGACGCCCACCGCCATGGGCGGTTTCTTCGACACCGAGGACGTCCGGGAACGCACCGGCCGCCCCGTCCGCTCCCGGTGGCGCACCCCGGCCGACCCGCGCCCCTTCCCGCCGCCGGACGCCGTGGCCGTCGCGCCCGCCACCTTCAACACGGTCAACAAGTGGGCGGCGGGCATCGCCGACACCCTCGCCGTGGCCACCCTGTGCGAGGCCCACGGCCTCGGCGTCCCGGTCGCCGTCCTGCCCTGCGTGGCCGACGCGCTGGCCGTCCACCCCGCCTACCGTGACAGTCTGGCCCGCCTGCGCGGCATGGGCGTGCGCATCGGCGACCGGTACACCGGCGCACCCCGCGAGGACGGCACCCGGCCGGACTTCGGCTGGGAACAGGCCCTCGACCTGCTCGACGCGGACCGGCCGCGGCCCTGACCTCCCGCGCCCCCCGGCCCGGCCCGCCACGACCGCCGCCCGCGTCCGGCATCCGGCCCGGCCGACCGTCATGATCGGATGCGGCCTACGCTCTCCCTGGCAACCACCCGAAGACGGGAGCAGCAACGATGCAGTACGTGAAACTCGGTTCGACGGGCCTGGACGTGTCGCGGATCTGTCTGGGCTGCATGACCTACGGTGTGCCCGAGCGCGGCACGCACGAGTGGACCCTCGACGAAGAGACGTCCCGGCCGCTGATCCGGCAGGCGCTGGAGGCCGGGATCACCTTCTTCGACACGGCCAACGTCTACTCCGACGGCACCAGCGAGGAGATCGTCGGCCGGGCCCTGCGGGACTTCGCCCGCCGTGACGACATCGTGCTCGCCACCAAGGTGCACGGCCGGATGCGGCCCGGACCCAACGGCGCCGGCCTGTCCCGCAAGGCGATCATGACGGAGATCGACCACAGCCTGCGCCGCCTCGGCACCGAATACGTCGACCTCTACCAGATCCACCGCTGGGACCCGCACACGCCGGTCGAGGAGACGATGGAGGCGCTGCACGACCTGGTCAGGGCGGGAAAGGTGCGCTACATCGGGGCGAGTTCGATGTACGCCTGGCAGTTCTCCAAGGCCCAGTACACCGCGCAGGCGCACGGCTGGACCCGCTTCGTCTCCATGCAGAACCACTACAACCTCCTCTACCGCGAGGAGGAGCGCGAGATGCTGCCGCTCTGCGCGGACCAGGGCGTCGGCGTCCTGCCCTGGAGCCCGCTCGCCCGCGGCCGCCTCACCCGGGACTGGGGCACCGAGACCGGGCGCAGCGCCACCGACAACTTCGGCAGCACCCTCTACCCGGAGGGCGACCGGGCCATCGTGGAGGCCGTCACCCGCATCGCCGCCGAGCGCGGTGTCCCGCGCGCCCAGGTGGCGCTCGCCTGGCTGCTCCACCAGGACACGGTGACGGCGCCGATCGTCGGCGCGGCCCGGCCCGGGCACCTGGAGGACGCGGTCGCCGCGGTCGGACTCGAACTGAGCGACAAGGAACTCGACGAACTGGCGCGCCCCTACACCCCGCACGAGGTCAGCGGCCACTGAGCGGCGCCGCCCGGCGGATTCAGCGGTGCCGGGGCGGCCGGTGCGGGTGCGGGGGTTCGCCGTGCGGGGGCTCCGGGGGCGGCGGTCCGGGGCGGTCCGGCCCCCGGTGGCCCGGCTCGCCGTGCGGCGGTCCCGGGTGCGGCGGCGGGGGCGGCGGCAGCGTCGTGAGGTCCGGTGCGGCTTCCGGCCACACCAGCAGCACCGGGCACGGTGCGTGGTCGACGACGAACCGCACGGCGGGCCCCAGACTGCGCGGCCCGAGCCGGTCGCGGTCGCCGTCACGGGCCAGCACCAGCAGGTCGGCGTCCCCGGCGGCGGCCACCACCTCGCGCTCGGCCCGCCCCGCCCGCTCCAGCCGGGTGCACGGCCGCCCGAGCCGGGCCGCCGCCGCCTCCAGCAGCCCGGCCGCCGACGCCCCGCCGAGGTCGGCCAGCCGGTCCCCCGGATCCCGCTCCGGATGCCCCCGGCCGAGCAGCCCGGCGAACGCACCGTGCGCCACGGCCGGGACCTCGGCCCCGCTGACGTGCAGCAGCACCACCTCCGACGAGTCCGGCGCATGGCCGCGCACGGCGTCCACGCAGGCGGGCCAGGTGCCCTCGACGAGCCAGGCGATCACACGCATACGACGGCCTCCTCAGCCGTTCGGGTGTCTCACAGGATCTGCAGCGCCCCCCACAGTGCCACCACCGCGGGCACCAGCGTGGCCGGCACGGCCAGCACACCCAGGCGGGTGAACTCCTTGAGGTCCACCTCGTGTTCGTGCTGGTGCACGATCCGCCGCCACAGCAGGGTCGCCAGCGAACCGGCGTACGTCAGGTTGGGGCCGAGGTTGACGCCGAGGAGCACGGCGAGGACCGCGCCCGGCCCGGCCGGGGCGGTCAGCGGCAGCAGGACCAGGACCGCCGGGAGGTTGTTGATCAGGTTGGCCAGGAGCCCCGCGAGCGCGGCGATCCCGAGCAGCGCGGGAAGGCCCGTGCCACCGGGCAGCAGGTGCCCGAGCGCGTCGGCGAGCCCGTTGTCGACCACCGCACGGACCACGATCCCGAGCGCCAGGACGAACGCCAGGAAGGCCGGCGCCGCCGCCCGCACCACGGTCAGCGGCGTGGCCCGGCGCCGCACCAGCGCCCGCCCGGCCAGCACCAGCGCCCCGGCCAGCGCCGCCCAGGCCGGTTCGACGCCGAACGTGGACGTCACCACGAACCCGGCCAGCGTGCAGGCCACGGTGACCAGAGCGAACACCGGGAACGCCGGGGCCTCGCCGGTGTCCGGGGCGGGCGCCGAGGCCGCCAGGTCACGGGCGAAGAATCCGCGGAAGACCACGTACTCGGCGGCGATCGCCACCAGCCACGGCAGCGCCATCAGCGCGGCGAACCGGGTGAAGCTCAGCCCGCTCGCCGCGAACGCCAGCAGGTTGGTCAGATTGGAGACCGGCAGGAGCAGCGAGGCCGTGTTGGACAGGTGGGTGCAGGCGTACACGTGCGGCTTGGGCCGCACGCCCGTGCGCGCCGCGGTGGCGAACACGACCGGGGTCAGCAGCACGATCGTGGCGTCCAGGCTGAGCACGGCCGTGATCGCCGACGCCAGCGCGAACACCGCCGTCAGCAGCCGCACCGGACGGCCCCGCGCCCGGCGGGCCATCCACGCCCCGCACGCCTGGAACAGCCCCTCGACGTCGCAGAAGTGGGCGAGGACCAGCACCGCCGCCAGGAACCCGACCACCGGACCCAGCTGCTGCGCCTCCTCGCGCGCGTGGCCGAGCGAGATCGCCCCGGTGGCGACGGCCACGCAGGCCGCGGGGACGGCGAGCGCCGCCTCCGGCCAGCCGAAGGGCCGCACCACGGCCCAGGCGAGGACGGCGACGAGCAGGACGACGGACAGTGTCTCTGCGAACGCGGTGTTCAGGGCTCGGTCCTCCGGAGGCGGTCAGCGGTGCTCGCACATCAAAGCAAACCCGCGTGTCAGCTCCGCGCGCACGTGCGGGGTCCCGGGCGGACCGGGGACCGGCGGGCGGCGGCTCAGGGGCCGGTGCCGGGGCCGAGGACCGTCAGGAACACCGAGGACGAGTTCCCGCCCACCGGGACCCGGCCGGCCGTCCACCGCACCGTGAGGTGGTCGCGTTCGTCGGGCGGGGTGATGATCAGCGCCGCCGGCGAGGCGGTCCTCGCCTCGCTCACCTCGGGGTTGGAGAACGTCAGGCCGGCCCACGCACTCTGCCCGGGGCGCAGCGTCACGGTGGCGGGCGAGCCCGTCTCGCGCCTGGGGTCCGGGCCCAGCTGCCTGCCGGCGGCGTCCACGAAGGCGGCGCCCGGATAACCGTGCACCGTGCAGGTGCGGCCGGAGGTGTTGGTGAGCACCACGGGGAAGTTCTCCTGTCCGGCGCCCGGGTCGTTCCGGCCCACCGCCGCCCTCAGCTGCGAGGTGTGACAGCGGGTGCTGCGCGCCGTCGTGCCCGTCGCGTTCCCCTCGCGCGTGCCCGTGCCGCGGCCCGGGGCGGCGGTGGCGGGGGAGGAGCCCGGCCGGGTGGCGGCGGTGCCGCCAGGCGCGGAGGTGGCGGTGCCGGGGGTGTCGCTCGTGACGGGCGCCGCGCCGCTCGTGCCGCCGCCGGTCGCGGGCGCGGCGGGGCCCGGTACCTTCTGCGGACCGGCCGACGTGCCGTCCGCGCTGCCGCAGGCGGTCAGCAGACCCAGTACGGCCACCGAACCGGCGAGCAGGGCACCGCGGCGGTGGGCAGGGGACGTGTGCGCCATGTTCCACGCTCCTCGTCTTCGTCGCACGCGCTCGGGGCGTGCGTCCGGCGCCTGGTGCGCCGACATGAGGTCCGATGCGCGGACCGGGCGGAAAGTTCGCGGTTCCGGGGAATTCCTCCCGAAGCGTTCTTCCCCTTGCCGGCCCGCGCCACGTTCACTCGTACGGGGTCAGGTGACCCGCAGGGAGCGGACTATGCGGTCGGTCGCCTCGTCGCCGTCGCGCTGCCGGATCTGCACGTACACCCGGGGCGGGCGGGCGGAGCCGGCCGGGGCCAGCGCCGCCTCGGTGAGCCGGCTCCCGCCGGGGCAGTCGCTCCAGGTGCGCATCCGGCCGTGCCACCGGTCACCCGTGTAGGCCCGGCTCCCCTCGTAGCGGCAGCCGGGATGGTCCACGGCGTCCACCCGGGCGGTGACGTCGCCCGGCCCGCTCAGCCCGACGAACACGCCGCGCACCCCGGTGCCGAGATCCTGCCACCGCGCCAGGTCGTCGGCCACGGCGAGCCCCGGCTCGTGCCCGGCGGGCAGCCCCAGCGACCGCGGGTCCCAGCCGGAGTCCCGCAGCTGCCGCCCCCAGCCGTCCGGCACCCGCAGCTCGATGCGGCCGGTGGCGTCCGTCACCCGCACCCCGGACGGGGCCGCCGGCCGCAGCACCAGCGCCAGGGCGACGCCCGCGGCGGCGAGGACAGCCACGACGGCCGCCGCCACGGCCGCCCGCCGCCCGCGCCACGCAAGGCGCCCGCGCGGCCGGGCGGCCGGTGGCTCCGCCCGCCCCGCCTCCGCCGCCACGGCGGCCCCGTCCGCCCCGTCCGTCGCCCCCGCCGTCGTCGCAGCCGCCCGCTCCAGTTCCCGGGCGAACGCCTCGGCGCTCGGCCAGCGCCGCTCACGGTCCGGTTCCAGCGCGCGCAGGAGCGTGCGCGCCACCCCCGCGTCCAGACCGGGCCGCAGCCGCCGCGGCGGCACGATCCTGCCCGGCGCGCCGGGAACCGTGCCCGTGACCAGCTCGTAGCCGACCGCGCCCAGGCTGTAGACGTCGGCCCGCGCGTCGATGCCCGCGCCCGGTTCCGCCTGCTCGGGCGGCCGGTACCCGGCCGAACCGGCGGCCAGGGTCAGCCCCGAGGCCTCGGCCAGGCTCTTGGCGAGCCCCAGGTCGGCGAGCAGCACCCGCCGGGTCCCGTCCGGCGCGGTGCGCAGCAGCACGTTGCTCGGCTTGATGTCCCGGTGCACGACGCCCGCCTCGTGCAGCGCCTGCGCGGCCCGGGCGGCCAGCGCGGTCAGCCGCAGTGCCTCGGCGAGCGGCAGCGGACCCGCGGCGAGCAGGTCGGCGAGGGTGCCGGCGTCGGCGTACTCCATGACGAAGTACGGTCTGCCGTCGGGCAGTTCTCCGATGTCGTGGACCTGTACCACGCGCGGCGAGGCCGCCTTGCGCAGCAGCCGGGCCTCGGACAGGAACCGTTCCCGCACGTCCAGGCGGTGCGACCAGTTCTCGGCGAGGACCTTGACGGCGACCGGGGCGTCCAGTTCGTCGTCGTGGGCCAGCCACACCGTGCCGAAGGCGCCCGTACCCAGGCGCCGTTCGAGCCGGTAGCGGCCGATCCGTCCGACGGAGTGCATGGCACTATCATGCCTGCTGCGAGATCGACTCCGAGGAGGTCCGTCGTGCCCGATGCGGCGCCGACCGAAGAACTCGCCCGGCGGGCCGCGGCCGGCGACGGCGGGGCGCTGGAGGAACTGCTGCGGGAGATCCGCCCCGAGGTGGTGCGGCGCTGCGGGCGTTTCCTGCCCTGCCGGGAGGACGCGGAGGAGGCCGCGCAGGACGTGCTGCTCCAGCTCGCCCGGCGGATCACCGCCTTCGAGGGCCGCAGCCGGTTCAGCACCTGGCTCTACACGGTCGTCGCCAACTGCTGCCGCCAGAAGTACCGCGAGCTCAGGCGCCGCGCCGCCGAGCAGCCCGCCGCGATCGAACCGGCCCAGCACGTCGACCCGCGCACCACCAGTGTCATCGCGGGCTCCCGGATCGACCTCCTGGAGGCGCTGGAACGGCTGGAGCGGGAGCACCCCCATCTGGTGGCGCCGCTGGTGTACCGGGACATCTGCCGGCTGGACTACGCCGAGGCCGCCGAACGGGCGGGGATCCCGCTGGGCACGCTGAAGTCGCGGCTGCACGCGGCGCGCCGCCAGGTCAGGCCCTGGCTGTCGGACGACGTGCCGGACACGCCCTGAAGACGACGGGCCGGAGACGGGCCGGACACGCCCTGGACCGGCACCGGCCACCCGCGCCCCGCACCGGCCACCCGGCACCGGCCGTCTCCGGCCGCGCGGGCCGTCGGTCTCGCCGGGCACCCGGTCACCTGCGCCGCCCGCTGGCCGGCCGCGTCCCACCGGATCCCGGGCCGCCCTCGGCCCGCTCGTCACTTCTCACTCGTCGTCGAGCAGGCTCAGCTCGGCCCAGATCGTCTTGCCCTCGGTGGTGTGCCTGCTTCCCCAGCCCCGGGTGAGCTGGGCGACCAGCAGCAGTCCGCGTCCCCCCTCGTCCCACGTCTTGGCCCGGCGCAGGTGCGGGGCGGTGCTGCTGGTGTCGGAGACCTCGCAGATCAGGTGCGTGTCGTCATGGATGAGGCGCAGCCTGATCGGCGGGGTGCCGTACCGGATGGCGTTGGTGACCAGCTCGCTCACCACCAGCTCGGCGGTGAACGCCGCCACGCTCAGCCCCCACACCTCCAGCCGGTCGAGGACCTGCTTGCGGACCGGCGCCACCAGCGACGGGTCCGCCGGGATGTCCCAGGTGGCCACCTGGGACGGGGGCAGCCCCCGCGTGCGGGCGAGCAGCAGGGCCACGTCGTCCGACGGGCTGCCCGCGGGCAGCAGCGCGTGCAGCACGCGGTCGCAGGTCTCCTCCAGGGAGTCCCCCCGCTCGGCCAGCGTCTCGCGCAGCAGCCGGTGACCGTCCTCCACGTCCCGCTCACGGCTCTCCACCAGCCCGTCGGTGAAGAACGCCAGCACGCTGCCCTCGGCCAGATCCAGCTCGGCCGACTCGAACGGCAGCCCGCCCAGGCCCAGCGGAGGGCCGGGCGGCAGCTCGATCCCGCGGGGCGGGCCGTCCGGCGGCACCAGCACCGGGGCGGGATGCCCCGCTCGGGCCAGCGTGCAGCGCCGTGAGACCGGGTCGTACACCGCGTACAGGCAGGTCGCGCCGACCTCGCCGGGGCGCCCCCGCTCCTCGCCGTCGGCCTCCGCGGACATCCGCGCGACCACGTCGTCGAGGTGGGTCAGCAGCTCGTCGGGGGCCAGGTCGATGTCCGCGAGGGTGCGCACGGCGGTGCGCAGCCGCCCCATGGTGGCCGAGGCGCCCACCCCGTGCCCGATGACGTCCCCGACGACCAGGGCGACCCGCATCCCGGACAGCGGGATCACGTCGAACCAGTCGCCGCCGACACCGGCCCGGGCCGCCGGGAGGTAGCGGGAGGCCGCCGTCACGGCGGCCGTGCGCGCCAGGGTGCGCGGCAGCAGACTGCGCTGCAGGGCGAGGGCCGTCTCGCGTTCGCGGGAGTAGCGGCGGGCGTTGTCGATGCAGACGGCGGCCCGTGCCGTGACCTCCTCGGCCAGCAGCACGTCGTCGGGCAGGAACCGGGCGGTCTGCGCGAACCGGGTGAAGACGGCGACCCCGAGCGTCACGCCCCGGGCACGGATCGGCACCGACATCGTGGAGTGGACGCCGAGCCGGCCGACGCGCCGGCTGCGCTCCGGGTTCCACGCCAGCCACTTCTCCAGGTCGCCCGAGTTCTCGGACACCACGATCGCGTGCCCCGACAGCAGGGAGGCGCCCTGCGGCGAGGCGGCCGGGTAGACCTCGCTCTGCCCGAGAGGGGTCACCGCCTCGGGCTCGCCCGGTGTGACCGAGCGGTGCGCGACGCGCCGCAGCGCGGCCGGCACGCTCAGCGTGCCGATGGGCAGTTCACCGCCGTGCCCGGGCGGATCCACCAGGTCGACGCTGACGAAGTCGGCGAGCGCGGGGACGCAGACGTCGGCGAGTTCCTGCGCCGTCCGGGTGACGTCAAGGGTCGTGCCGATGCGCACGCTGGCCTCGTTCACCAGGTGCAGCCGCTCGCGGGCCCGGTACTGCTCGGTGAAGTCGTGGGCGGCGACGCACACGCCGCGCACCCGGCCGGAGGGGTCGGTGACCGGGGACATGCGGGCCATCCAGGCGCTCACCCGTCCGTCGCCGCCGACCGGCGCGTACGTCCGCACGTCGTGCCCGCGGCCGGTGTGCAGGACCTGGAGCATGTGCCGTTCGACGTCCTCGCTCTGCGGTCCGCCGCCGATCTCGGACAGCCGCAGCCCCCGCAGCCGCTCCCCGCGGACGCCGAGCACCTCGGCCATGGCGTCGTTGACCGCGCGCAGCCGCAGCCGTTCGTCGTAGACCGCGACGGCGCACGGGGACTGGACGAGCTCCACCCGCGCCAGCGGATCGTCCGGTGCCTCGCGGTCGCCGCCCTCCAGCGGGGTGACCACCAGCCAGTCGCCGCCGTCCCGCGCGTGCCGGTGGTGTGCCAGCACCCAGACGGACACGGCGTGCCCCTCGCGGTGGCGCAGGCTGAGCGTGCCGTTCCAGCGGTGTCCCGCGGGCAGGGCGGTCGGCACGCCGTCCGCGAGCAGGTTCGCGGCAGGCCTGGCCAGAACCTCGTCCGGCGCCCAGCCGAGCAGCCGGCGGGCGCCCTCGTTCCACTCGACGAGGTCGCCGTGTTCGTCGACGACGGCCCGCGCCGTGGCGGCGTCGTCGACCGGATGGACCGGACTCATCCTCGTCACTCCATCGCGCACACTCACAGTGATCAGGTGTGTCACTCGCGTTCCAGCGTAGTGCGTACCGGCTCCGTGCGGTCGGCCGCCCCCGGCAAGGGCCGAGAAGGATCCGTGAAGACGGGGACCGGTGGGCGCGGGTGCGGGACGGCCGCCCCGGTCGGGGACGGACGATGAACACTCCGCGGACCGGTCACCCTCGGGGGTGGGGTCAAGGACCGTCACCGCGAAGGGCGCCTCGCCCCGGAACAGGACGACCGCGGCGTCGCCGTTGACACGGCGGTGGCTCATGCGCAGGCCGCGGGGACCCGCGCCGGGCGGCGTAGGCCGGCGAGGAGCCTGGCGGCCTTGCCCCGCGTGCGCCGGCCGCGCCCCGGCGGCCTCGCGCTGTCCGCCGCGCTCCGGCCTTGGTACCGCCTGAAACCGCCCTGACCTGGGGCTATTTACGCGCCAGTACCATCGCGGTACCGTAGGGGCCATGCCAGCGCTCAATGTGGAGTTCAGCGACCGCGAGCTAGAGGACCTGCGGCAGATCGCCAAGGAACGCGGTACGTCGATGAAGGCGCTCGTGCGCGAGGCCGCCGCCGCCGACATAGCCCGGCACCGCGCCCTGCAGGAGGGCGCCGAGGCCTTCCGCCGGTTCTTCTCCGCCCACGCCGAGGAATTCGCCGCCGCCTTCCCCGAGGACGAGCGGCCCGGCAGGAGCCAGGGACGGGCCGCCTGACCGATGACCCCCGTCCTCCACATCGACGTGCCCTGGCTGCTCCAGCGCCACGAGGAAGTGCTGCCGGACCAGCCCACCGTCAACGACTTCTCCGCCCTCGTGGCCGCCGTCGCCCGCCACCGCGTGGATCCGCCGCGCCTCGGCGTCGACTCCGACCCCGCCTGGCGGGCCGCCGCCCTGCTGCACACCCTCGCGGTGCTCAAACCGCTGCCGTCTGCCAACGCCCGTTTCGCCTGCGCGACCGCCGTGGCCTACATGTACGTCAGCGGCGTCGGCATCGACCCGCCCTACGGCGCCCTCGTCGACCTCGCCCGCGACCTGATGTCCGGCAAGACCGACGTCTACGGCGCCGCCGACCGGCTGCGCTCCTGGGAGATCTGACTCCCGCCGCCCGCTCACCGGCCGTCCTCCACCAGGTCGGCGGGACCGACGGTGCCCGGCGTGGCGTGGCCCGACAGGGCGAGGGTCAGGTCGAACTCGGCGAGCAGACAGCGGATCACGTGCTCCACACCGGCCCGGCCGTCCAGAGCGAGCCCGTAGACGTACGGCCGGCCCAGCAGCACCGCCCGCGCGCCGAGCGCGAGCGCCTTGAAGACGTCGTCGCCGGTGCGCACACCGCTGTCGAACAGGACCGTCAGCCGGTCACCGGCCGCCTCGGCCACCCGGGGCAGCGCGTCGGCGGCGGCGACCGAACCGGCCACCTGGCGCCCGCCGTGGTTGGACACCACCACGCCGTCCATCCCCGCCTCGGCGGCCAGGCGGGCGTCGTCCGGGTGCAGGACGCCCTTCAGGACGATCGGACCGTCCCAGTTGTCCCGCAGGAACGCCAGATCGGGCCAGGTCTTGCCGGGGTCGGCGAACATGCCGACGAACCGCAGCACCGCCGCGTCGAGGTCCTCGTGCACCGGCTTGGCCAGAGTGGACAGGAAGGCCGGGTCGGTGAAGTAGTTCGCGGTGCCCACCCCGCGCAGGAACGGCAGATACGCCTGGTCGAGGTCGCGGGGGCGCCACGCCAGCAGCGGGGTGTCGAGGGTGACGACGAGGACGCTGAAGCCGCAGGCCTTCGCCCGACGCAGGAAACTGCGGGTCACCTCGCGGTCCTTGGCCCAGTACAGCTGGAACCAGCGCTCGGCGTCCCCCATCGCCCGGGCGACCTCCTCCATGGGCGTGCTGGAGGCCGACGACAGGACGAACGGCACGCCCTGCGCCGCGGCCGCCAGGGCCGCGGCCGTCTCCGCGTCCGGGTGCATGATCGACAGCACCCCGACCGGGGCCAGTGCCACCGGCGCGGGCAGAGCGCGGCCCAGCACCCGAACCGACAGATCGCGCTCGCCCACGTCGCGCAGCATGCGCGGCACGATCCGGCGCCGCTCCAGGGCCGCCCGGTTGGCGCGCGCCGTGCTGCCGTCGCCCGCGGCGCCCGCCACATAGCCCACCGGGCCCGGCCCGAGCCGCTGCTGCGTCAGTGCCTCCAGGCGGCTCAGATCGGTGGGCAGCCGCGGCACCGCGCCCGTCATGCCGTTCAGGTAGATCTCGTACTGGAAATCCGCCCAGTGCTTCGCCATCCGCGCGTCCCGCCTTCCTCGCCGCCCCACCGCGTGCACCCGCCGACCATACGGGCGAGTAGGGACGGGGTCGACCCACGGGACGCGGTCCCCGCCGCGGGGACGGCGCCGGGCGCGCGGGTGAGCGGAGGGTGAACGGACGTGGTCGCCGACGGGGGACCGCGGAATGTTTCCGGACGATTGCGCAGCGGGGGTGATCAGGCCATCCGGCCGGACCCGGTGATCGTCAACCCCGTGGTACGGGGGTCGTCCGGCCGGAACTTGGTGACTTCACGCCACTGATTCAATACGCAAGGTTACCGAAACCGGTGGGTCCGATGTGAGTTTCGGCGCCGGACTCGGCAGACTCCCGCTCGCCGGTCCGGCACCGACCGTGTCGCGGCCGGCATCACCCTCGACCTCCTGCGGAAGGAAGCACACAATGCGGAACACCGCGCGCTGGGCCGTGACCCTCGGCCTGACGGCCACCGCCGTCTGCGGACCCCTCACCGGGGCCGCCCTCGCCACCCCGTCCCCCGTCCCCGCCTCCCTCTACGCCCCCTCGGCCCTGGTGCTGACCGTGGGCCACGGCGACAGCGCCGCCACCGCCGTGCCGGAGCGCGCCGTCACCCTCACCTGCGCCCCGACGGCCTCCGGTACGCACCCGGCCCCCCTCGACGCCTGCGCCGAGCTGCGTGCGGCGGGAGGCGACATGGAGACCCTGACGGGCGGCGGCGACGTGGTGTGCACCAAGGAGTACAACCCGGTGGTGGTCACCGCCGACGGCGTCTGGCAGGGCCGGCGCGTCTCCTTCCGGCACACCTTCGCCAACGAGTGCGCGAAGAACGCCTCCCTCACGAGCGTCTTCGCCTTCTGAGACCGGGATCGCGCGGCCCCCGCGCAGCACGAGGGTCCCGTGACTGGGGAGTGCGGGCCCGGCACGGGGACCGGGGCGATCCCGCCCAGGGGCCGGCGGGCGGAGTGGGGCCTCCCGCCGGCCCCTGCATCGCGGTGGGTCATCCGGACCCGTCCGGCGCGGCGCGGCCACGGCCTCCGGCCGCGCCGCCGGACGAGTCCGGAACCCGCTTGCGGTGACTGGTGTCGCACCACGGATAGCGGCGGCTGCGGCGGCAGGTGCACAGGGCGACCCGGAACCGGTCGGACACCACGGTGGTGCCGTCCTCCAGCTCCACCTCGACCGGGCCCTCCACGAGGATCGGGCCCTGCCGCTGCATCGTCACCCGGCGGGGCGGGCCGGCGGCCGGGACGCCGCCCGGCACCTCGTCACACGGGTCGTTCGGCACGGATGACCACCAGCTCTTCCCTCTCGTCGGCGGGCCCCAGCAGACCGTGGGCCCGCAGCCAGTCCTGCCGCCTGCGCAGCACCGGTCCCAGGCCGATCCAGCGGCGGCGCACCACGGCCGCCTTGAGACCGGCCGTACGCAGCAGTTCCAGGCTGCGACCCGGGTCGCTGAGCGCGGAGTGCACCATGAGCAGCACGCCCTCGGGCCGCAGCAGCGCGGGCGCGTCCCGGCAGATCCGGTCCAGCACCAGCCGGCCGTCGCGTCCGGCGTCCCAGGCGCGGGCCCTGCCCCGCGGGGCGTGCCCGGCCTGCGGGGCGGGCACGTAGGGCGGATTGGCCAGGATGAGGTCGAAGGTCCGGTCGCGCACCGGACCGAACAGGTTCCCGCGCAGGACGCGGACCGGCAGGCGGTTCAGCCGGGCGTTCACACGGGTGGTCCACACCGCCCGCCGTGACACGTCGACGGCGGTCACCCGGGCGCCGCGCCGCGCCGCCGCCAGCGCCAGGGCACCGCTGCCGGTGCCCACGTCGAGCACGGTGGCGGCCGGCCTCAGCGCCTCGTCGGCCAGGGCCTCGGCCAGCAGCGCGGTGTCGTCCTGGGGGGCGTACACGCCCGGTAGCAGAAGTCGGCTCACGCCACGCGAGTACCCCGTCGCCCCTTGAATAGTGCCGTCGGCCGGACGGCCGGCTACCGCGGTTCACCGACGAGTACCCCCGGCACCGTGCCGAGCGGTACCCGCAGCGACGAGCGGCCGGCGCGCCAGTCGGCGAGCAGCCGGTCCCCGAGCCGGTCCTCCAGGTGGCCGGTGGCGTCGATGCCGAAGGCCACGTCGGCCGCCAGATGCGGCTCCTCCTCCAGCAGACCGGCGATGACCTCGTGCCGTACGACCTGCTCGTGCACGGCGTCCGCCTCGACGTGCTCGTCGTAGAAGAACGCGGCGGCCGCCCCGGCTCCCGTGCGGCGCATCGCCTCGGCCAGCCGCCGCGAGCCCGGCGAGGAGGTGATCTCGACGGCGGCGAAGTGGCCCACCAGCGCCCCGCGCAGCTCCCGGTGCAGCCCGAGCAGGGACATCAGGTTCACGGTGGCCAGGGCCTCCGCGGGGGCCGCGTCCAGGTAGCGGCCGTACGTCGTGTCCAGCCCCAGGTCCCGCATCAGGTCGGCGAAGAGCCGGGCGTGCACGCGGTCGGCACGGCCGCCGCCGTACTCGTCGAACTCCACCGCCGCCATCGCCGCCTTGGCCCGGCCCCACAGCCGCGGCAGCACCCAGGCGTGCGGGTCGGCCTCCTTGAGGTGGTAGAGGGAGCGCTGGGCGGCGTACTCGCGCACCTGCCACAGCTCGCCCTGCTCGCGCAGGAAGTGGGAGACCCCGGCGCCGTCCACGGGCTCCACCAGCAGGTCCGCGAGCGCGTCGTCGAGACGGGTGTGCACCGTGGCGTCGGCCCGCAGCGCGGCCAGGAAGCGGCGCTCCAGCGCCGCCCGGACGCCGAGGAGGCCGGGGTCCCACTCGCGCTCGGGAGGGACCCCGGCGAAGCCGCGGTAGTGCAGCTCGTAGCAGAGGTACAGCGCGAGCTGCAGGTCGTCGCCGTACGCCGCCGCGGCGTCCGCGTCCTCGGCGCGGGGCAGCGGGCCCGTGCCCCGCAGGTACTCCCGTACGGCGGCGCTGACGGGTCCGCGGGCGGGGGGCAGCTCGGGTCCGAGGTGAACGTGATTCATGGAGCGCGGGTACCCGCCGGACCCCCGGCCACCCGTTCAGTCCCCGCCGGCCTCGTCCGCGGCGTCCTTCCCGGCCTCCTCCTGGGCCCGGGTGTTGGGGGTGACCGCCTCGCCGGCCTCGCCCCGGTGCCGGCGTTCGCGCCGGTCGTCGACGTCGGTCTCGGCCTTCTCGAACTCGCGCAGGACCTCGCCGAGCGCCGTGTCGGGCTTGTCCTGGTGCTGCTTCCGCTCCTTGTCCGGCATGGCCGGCACCTCCTTCTCCTCGTTTCCGGTCGTGTTCCCTGTTTCCGGTCGTGCTCCGTGCCGGCCCCGCCGGGCCGTCGTACTCCGTCGTACGGTCTGCGGGGCCGTCGTACTCCGTCGTACGGTCTGCCGGGCCGTCGTGCTCCGTCCTGCGGTCTGCCGGGCACACCGCGCGCCCGGGGTCCGGACCGCGGGGTCAGCCCCGCGCCGTCGACGTGGCCGTCGATGTGGCCGTCGCCGCCAGGCGCAGCGGTACGGGGTCCGGCGGCGCGGGGTCCTCGCCGAGCCGGGAGACCCGCTCCCACCATGACGCCCCGGCCGCCCCCTCCTCGATCTGCCGCAGGAGCACCCCTTCGCGGATGGCCCAGGGGGAGACGGTGACCGTCTTCAGGCCCATCAGTTTCATCGCCGTGTGCCCGACCACCGCGCCGGCCAGGCTCTGCGCGGCGCGCGGCGCGGAGATGCCCGGCAGGGCGGCGCGCTCGGCGGCGGGCAGCGCGGCCAGTTGCCCGACCGCCCGGCGCAGTGCCGCGCGCTGCACCCGCCGCTCCACGAACGGCCCGTGCCGGCCGGGGGCGGCCCCGCACAGCCGGCCCAGCTGCTGGAAGGTGCGGGAGGTCGCCACGGCGGTGCGCGGCCCCTCCCAGCGGATCCGGGCCGCCACGTCCCGCAGCTGGTGCCGGACGTGGCGCCGCAGCTCCTTGAGCCGCTCCGGGGACGGCGGGTCCTGCTGCGCCAGGAACTCGTGGGTCAGCCGTCCCGCGCCGAGCGGCAGCGACGCCGCGAAGTCGGGCAGCCGGCCGCGGCCGAAGGCCACCTCCAGCGACCCGCCGCCGATGTCGAGCAGCGCCAGCGGTCCCGACCGCCAGCCCATCCACCGCCGGGCGCCCAGGAAGGTCAGCTCGGCCTCGACCTCGCCGGGCAGGGTGCACAGCGCGATGCCGGTGCGCGCCCGGACGGTGCGCAGGACGTCCAGCCGGTTCGGGGCCCCGCGCACCACGGCGGTCGCGAAGGCGGGCGGCCCGGCCGCGCCCCACCGGGCCGCCGTCCGGCCGGCCTCCGAGACCGCCTGGACGATGCGCTCCACCGCCTCCTGCGGAATCTCCTGGCCGGGCGCGACCTGCTCCGACAGGCGCAGCCGCCACTTGGCGGTGTGCACCGGCAGCGGCGCCCCGCCCACGGCGTCCGCCACCACCAGCCGTACCGTCTTCGACCCCACGTCCACCACGCTGATTCGCATGGGCCGGTGGGTACCCGGCCCGGTGATCTCCTACGCCTGTCACCGGCGGCTGCGGCGCACGAACAGCGGGACAACGGCCGGTTCACCCCGGGTGGCGCCCCGGTGGCGCGCAGCCGAGCCGTGCAAGGCCCCTGACAAGCGCAGAAGATCAAGAACGCTGACGAGCACACCCCAGATTCACTGCAGAGAGCTGCTTGTCACTTCGGGAGGACGGGGCCGGGGACGGCGCCGCGTCAGGCCAGCTGCCGCCGCACCAGCTCGTGCAGCCGGCCCCCCGTGTCCGCGAGCAGTTCGGCGGGCGTGCCCTCCTGGGCGATCCTGCCCTCCTCCATGACGATCACCCGGTCGGCGTCCAGCACCGTCGACAGACGGTGCGCGATGACGACGCGCGTCGCGTTCAGCTTCCGGGTGCTCTCGATCACCGTGCGCTGCGTCTCGTTGTCCAGGGCGCTGGTGGCCTCGTCGAAGAAGAGGATCCGCGGCCGCCTGACCAGGGCCTGCGCGATCATCAGCCGCTGCCGCTGGCCCCCCGAGACGGCCCCGCCGCCCGAGACGATGGTGTGCAGCCCCATCGGCATCCGGCGGATGTCCTCCGCCAGACCCGCCAGCTCCGCCGCCGCCATCGCCTCCTCGGGCGAGCACGGCTCGGTGCCCCGGATGACGTCCAGGACCGACCCGGTGAACGGCTGCGCGTGCTGCAGCACCACCCCGCACTGCCGGCGCACCGCCGACTGGTCGAGCGCGGCCAGGTCCTGACCGTCGTACAGGACGCTGCCCGACAGCGGCCGGTCGAAACCGATCAGCAGCCGCAGCAGCGTCGACTTGCCGCAGCCGCTCGGCCCCACGACCGCCACGAACTCGCCCGGCCGCACCCGGAACGACACGTCGTCCAGGACCAGCGGCCCGTCCTCGGCGTACCGGAACGACAGCCGCCGCGCCTCGACCGCCCCCGACAGCGGGCCCGGCCGGGTACTGCCGGTGCGCACCTCCGGTGTGGCCCGCAGCACCGGCCTGATCTCCTCGAACAGCGGAAGCGCGGCCACCGCCGACACGAACGCCCCGGTCAGCTGGGTCACCGAGGTCAGCAGCATCGTCACCGACGTGCTGAACGTCAGGAACGCCGCCGCCGACATCGAGCCGCGCGCCGGTCCCGCCAGCAGCATGAACATGACCAGCGTGCACACCGGCAGGTACACGGCGCCGAGCACGGTGGTGAGGTTCTTGATCCGGCCCACCTTCTGCTGGAGCTCGCGGCTGCGCGCGAACTGCCGCGCCCAGGCCGCGTACGCGTAGTTCTCCGCCGCCGCCACCCGCAGTTTGGGCAGTCCGCGCAGCGTCTGGAACGCCTGGTTGTTCAGCTTGTTGCCGAGCACCACGAGCCGCCGCTGCCAGCGCACCTGCCACAGCCCGAGCCCCAGGAACACGGCCGCGATCACCACGAGCATGCCGAGCGCCGCGCACGCCATCGGCGGGCTGTACCAGAACAGCAGCGCCAGGTTCATCGTGCCCACGGTCACCGACTGGGCGACCACCGGGCCGATCCCGGCCAGCAGCCGGCGCATCGCGCTCACGCCCATCGCCGCGCTCGCCAGTTCCCCGGTGGAACGGGCGGCGAAGAACGCCGTGGGCAGCCTGAGCAGCCGGTCCCACACGGCCGGCTGGAGCGTCGCCTCGATCCGCCCCTCAAGCCGCAGCACGGTCAGGTTCTCCAGCAGCGTGAACGCCGCGGCCACCACGCTGCCGATCATCACCGCCAGGCACACCTGGGCGATCGGCCCCTCCTGGGCCCTGGGCACGTACTGTCCGAGCACCTTGCCCGTCGCGATCGGCACCAGCGCCCCGACGGCGACCGTCACCAACCCGCTGACCAGCAGGTTCAACAGGTCCCCCGCGGTACCGCGCAGGCTGAAGCGGAGCAGGGCGAGCGGGGAGAGGCGGCGGTCGGGCAGCGGGCGGTAGAACATCACCGCACGCGGCTCGAACTCCCGGGCGTTGGCCTTCTCGACCGGTGTCTCCCGCCCGGTCGCCGGATGCACCGCGACATAGCCGCCACGCCGCCACAGCAGCGCGACCGGCGCGCCCGACAGCGCCCGGTGACCCACCAGCGGGCCCGCGTCCTGCCGCCACCAGCGGCCTTCGAGGCGCACGGTGCGGGTGCGCACCCGGGAGGCCAGGGCGACCCGCTCCACCGGATCGAGCCGGTCGCCCTCGGTGCCGGACCGCGGGGCCGCGGCGAGCGTGATCCCAGCGGCCCGGGCGACCAGCCGGCAGGCCGCGTACGTCGCGTCCGCGTCGGCGGCCGTGGCGCGCCGCGCCGAGGAGGGGCCCAGGGCGGCCAGCAGCGTCCGGTCGGCCTCGGCGCGCACGGCCTCACCGGCCTCGATACCGGCCGCCGTGCGCATCTCGTGGCCGCGCTCCAGCTCCTCGATCCAGCGGTCCAGCGCCGTCAGCAGCCGGTACTGCTGGTCCACCACGCTCTGCCAGAGCGCCGGGTCCATCAGCAGGTCGGCCGCGGCCTCGGCGCCGTGGAGCGAGCCGTAGTGCACACTGCCCGGCGGCACCTGCATCCAGAACACGTCGTCGTCGGCGGGCGCGGCGCCGCGCTGGCCGGCCGTCGGCGCCTGGAACAGGACGGACAGGCTGCGCCCGATCCCGAGCGCGAGCGCGTACTCCAGGGGACCGGCGGCCGGCGGCACGTACCGTGGGTTGCCGTACTCGTCGTACGACCAGGTGCGGGTGTCCGCCTGCTGGTACAGCTCGCGCAGCCCGATCCGGTGCACCACGCAGTCGCGCAGCGGCCGCGCCACCAGGGTGTGCCGGGGGCCCGCCACCGGACCGAGCAGCAGCGAACCCGCCTCCAGCCGCCCCAGGTGGTGCCACTGGCCCTCCTGCCGCGCGTCCACCGCGAACAGGTCCACCGCACCGGCCGCCACCAGCCACAGCACCTGCGGGCCCTCGAGGTCGAGCCGGGACAGCCCCGTGCAGTCCAGCGGCGTGCCCAGGGAGGCGAGCGCCCCGACGACCAGGTCGCCTTCGCCGACGGCCGTCATCTCATCGCTCCCCGACCAGCGCGGCGTACGCGCCGCCGCGCGCCACCAGTTCCTCGTGCCGCCCGCGTTCGACGACCGTACCGTGCTCCAGGACGACGATCTCGTCGCTGTCGCGCACGGTGGACAGCCGGTGGGCGATCACCACACAGGCGCAGCCGCGCCGCCGCAGGTTGTCCATGACGGTCTGCTCGGTCTCCGCGTCCAGCGCGCTCGTCACCTCGTCCAGGACGAGGATGCTCGGCCGGCGCACCAGCGCCCGCGCGATCTCCAGGCGCTGGCGCTG
Organism: Streptomyces sp. NPDC006743; assembly: GCF_040703815.1. NCBI lineage: Bacteria > Bacillati > Actinomycetota > Actinomycetes > Kitasatosporales > Streptomycetaceae > Streptomyces > Streptomyces sp. NPDC006743. The sequence goes on from NZ_JBEYJA010000023.1 coordinate 96,209, forward strand.
CCCGCCGGAGAAGTTCCGCCCGTCCTGCTCGACACGGCTGTGGATGCCTCCGGGGCGGCGCGCCACCACGTCGTACAGGCAGGCGTCGCGCAGCGCCTCCACCACGGCGTCGTCCGGGATCGAGGGGTCCCACAGGGCCACGTTGTCGCGGACCGTGCCCTCGAAGAGGAACACGTCCTGGTCGACGAAGGACACCGAGGCGGCCAGCGCGCCGCGCGGGATGTCCGCGAGGTGCTGCCCGTCGATGCGGATCACGCCCTCCCAGGGCGTGTACAGCCCGGAGATCAGCCGGGACACCGTCGACTTGCCGCTGCCCGAGCCGCCGACCAGCGCCACCTGCTGCCCCGGCCCCACGGTGAGGTCGAAGCCGGTCAGCAGCGGCTTGTCCAGCGGGCTGTAGCCGAAGGAGATGTTCTGGAGTTCGACGTGGCCGCGCAGCCGGCGCGTGGAGTCGCCGGTGCCGGGCCGGGAGTACAGCGGGTCGGTGCCGAAGGACTCGACGTCCTTGAGCCGGGCCACGTCGGCGGCGAAGTCCTGGATGCGGCCCGCCACCCCGTTGAGCCGGGTCAGCGGCGCGGTGAAACGGGTCACCAGCGCCTGGAAGGCGACCAGCAGTCCCACCGAGACATGGCCCTCGACCGCCCGCATCCCGCCGATCCACAGGATCAGCGCACTGTTCAGCGTGGCCAGCGCCGGCGCGACCACGCCCAGCCAGGCGCTCGGCACCCCGAGCCGCTGCTGCTCCTCCAGCGTGGTGGCGTGCTGCCCGGCCCAGGTGCGGAAGTAGCCGTCCTCACCGCCGGTCGCCTTCATCGTCTCGATCAACTGCAGTCCGGTGTACGCCGTGTTGGTCAGCCGCGCGGTGTCCGCGCGCAGCTTCGCCGTCCGCGTCGCGCGCAGCCGTACGACCACCCGCATCGCCACCACGTTCAGCAGCGCCACCCCGATGCCGACCGCGGTCAGCTGCGGGTCGTAGGTGTAGAGCAGCACGGCGTACAGCACGACGACGATCGCGTCGACGCCCGCCGCGGACAGGTCGCGGGCCAGGGTCTCGGCGACGGCGTCGTTGGACTGCAGCCGCTGCACCAGGTCCGCGGGGCTGCGCTGGGCGAAGAACGTCACCGGCAGCCGCAGCAGATGGCGCAGGAAGCGGGCGCTCGACAGGGTGGAGGAGACGATGCGGCCGTGCAGCAGGTTCGTCTGCTGCAGCCAGGTCAGCACGACGGTGAGCAGCACGCACGCGCCCATCGACGCGAACAGCACGCCCAGCAGCGAGGTCTGGCCACCGATCAGGTACGAGTCGATGTAGGTGCGGCTGAGCGCGGGCACCGCCGCGCCGGCCACGACCAGCAGCAGGCTCGCGAGGACCGCCGCGGGCAGCGTGCCCGCGGTGCCGCGCAGCCGGGCCGGGAGCGCGCTCAGCACACCCGGTCTGCGTCCGCCGCGCGTGAAACCCTCGCCCGGCTCCAGCACCAGCACCACCCCGGTGAAGCTGCTGTCGAAGTCCTCCATGGGCACGAAACGCCGGCCCTTGCCCGGGTCGTTGACGTACACCCCGCGCCGGCCCAGGCGGCGGCCCATGCCGTCGTAGACGACGTAGTGGTTGAACTCCCAGAACAGGACGGCCGGTGCCGCCACCTCGGCGAGGGCGGCGGTGTCCATCTGCATGCCCTTGGCCGTCAGGCCGTAACCGCGTGCCGCCTTCAGTAGGTTGCTCGCCCGCGAGCCGTCCCGCGAGACCCCGCACGCGATGCGCAGTTCCTCCAGCGGGACGTGGCGGCCATAGTGGGCGAGGATCATGGCGAGCGAGGCGGCGCCGCACTCCACGGCCTCCATCTGGAGAACGGTGGGTGTACGGACCGTGCGGGTGCGTCCCCGGGGCACCGGGCGCCGGGGCGGGGCGGCGCGTCGCCGCCCGCGGGTCTGCGGTGCGGCGCTCACGGCAGGAGCCAGTCGACGGGACGCTGGTCGGCCAGGCGGATCGAGGCCGTGGCCAGGGTCATGGACTCCAGGCGGAACGGCGGGCCGTCCGCGGAGGACCAGCGGTACCCGCTCGGTGTGCCGGGTGCGGTGTCGAGCCGTACCCGGACGGCCACCGGCCGGCCCTTCCCGGCCAGTTGCCCGCCCAGCCGGGCGTCCCCGAGGAACGCGCCGATCTGCTGGGCGGACTGCGCCGAGCGGTCCACCGACGCCACCCGGCCGCGCAGCACGCCGTACCGCTCGGCGGGCGCGGAGGAGACGGTCAGGTCGACGGGGGCGCCGGCGGGAACGGCGGCGGCGTTCTGCGCGGGCACGTAGACGGTCGCGTACAGCGGGTCGGAGGCGTGGGCCGCCTTCTCGACGGCGGCGACGTCCGTGCCGGGGGAGACGATCTGCCCGAGGGCGGCGGCCAGCGTGGTGATCCGGCCGGCGGCCACGGCCCGTACGGGCGTCGTCGTGCCGGAAGCGGTGCGGACCTCGAGCACGGGCGTGCCGGCGGCGAGCCGTCCGCCCTCCTCGGCGAGGACCGCGGTGACCTGTCCGGAGACCGGGCTCTGCAGGACGTAACTGCCCTGCCCGTGGGTGAGGACGGCCTGCGCGGTGACCGTGGAGGCCACCGAACCGGTCACCGCCCACACGCAGGCGGCGGCCGTCGCGACGAGGGTGACGGAGAGCACGAGCCATCCCCGCGGGCGGGCCAGGCGTACCGGAAGGTCGAGTTCCTCGGGTGACTGGAGCTTGGCGAGGGCCTGTTGGCGGAACTGCACGGAACTTCCCTCACCTGTGGCTGAGGCCTGTGCGGGGCGGTCTTTCGAGGTACGGGGCCCGGCAGGACCGGGCGGGCATCCGGGCGTCCCGGAACCGGTGTACGGCTCCGGGACGCCTCGGGGCGCGATGCGCTCAGAGACCGGCGACCAGGTTGGTGACCGGCGCGGTGTTCAGGCCGGTCACACCCTCGACGGTGCCGACGGCCGTGTCGACCAGGCCGGACACCGGGGCGACGCCGTCCACCAGGCCCGTGACGGTGCCGACGGCGTTCAGCGACAGACCGCCCGAGACGTTGTCGAGGTCGGCGTCGGAGATCTCGGCGGTCTCGACCTGGGGGGTGGAGTTCATGGTGGAACTTCCCTTCCTGTGGGGTTTCTCAACGGGGAGCGGCCCCCTCTGGGGGGCAGAGGGAAGGCCGCGGGCGGGGCAGCCGGCCGTCGCCGATGCAAGGGTCCGGCGGGCCCCGCGGTGCGATGGATCAAAGCACGGCACGAACCGGCCCCTCCACTCGAGCAGGCCTCTCACCAGGGAATTTCCCGCTCCAGGGGGCCCATCCGTGCACGCCCGGGCACGAGTCGTCGGCCACTTCTTCACAAGGCGCACGGCATCGGCTCACCGCGGCTCTTGCCGGGCCGCCGCGGAATCCGGCACTCCGCGCCAAACGCGCCGCCGGGGGCGCGCGGTTGTGCAGATCTGTGCCGCCCGGTGACCCCGCTGGGCAGTCGCTGTGCAGATTTTCTGAAGCAGGGGTTCCGCTTCCCGGCCGCGACGGTTCGTCGACCGAACGTGACCGGCCGGTGGCGGACTGTTTCCGGCCGGGGGATGTGCGACGGGCCCGGGCTCGGGGGCACGGCGCACCACGGACGGCGAACGGCCGGCAGCGGCCCCCGCGCCCGGTGCCCCCCCGCGGCCGGCGCCCGGTGCCGGGCGCCGTGTCAGCCGTCGCCCCGGGCGCGCAGCAGCAGGACCGCCACGTCGTCGATCCGCTCCCGCGCCGCCGCGCTGTGTTCCACCAGCAGGTCGGCCAGCCGGCCCAGCGGCACGTCCCCGGCCTCGCCGAGCCGCTGCCCCAGGCCGGCGAGCGCCTCCTCGATGTCGGTGCCGGGCGACTCGACCAGCCCGTCGGTGTAGAGGACCAGCACGGAGCCGGGGGGCAGGCCCACGCGTGTCGTCGGATACGTCGCCGCCGGGTCGATGCCCAGCAGCGGGCCCCCGGCCAGGTCGAGCACGCGCACCCGCCCGTCCGGGCGGCGCAGCAGCGGCGGCGGGTGCCCGGCCCGGGACATCACGGCGCAGCCCTCGGCCGGGTCGAGCCGCAGATACAGACAGCTGGCGAACAGCTCGACGCCCAGCTCCATCATCAGCCGGTTGGTGCTCGCCATGACCTCCTGCGGCTCCTGGCCGACGGTGGTGTACGCGCGGACCGCCGTACGCAACTGGCCCATCAGACCGGCGGCGGTGACGTTGTGCCCCTGCACGTCCCCGATCACCGCCGCGGCCAGCGGGCGGCTGGGGACGAGGTCGTAGAAGTCGCCGCCGATGTCCATGCCCTGCGTGGCCGGCAGATAGCGCGCGGCCGTCTCGAAGCCCGGCAGCCGGGGCAGTGAGCGCGGCAGCAGCGCCTGCTGCAGGCCGTGGGCCAGCCGGTGCTTGGCGTCGTAGAGCCGGGCCCGTTCCAGTGCCTGCGCGATCAGGCCGCCCAGGCTCGTCAGGACGGCCCGCTCGTCCGCCGGGAAGGGGTGCGGATGGGCGTAGGACAGGACGCAGGTGCCCACCGGGCGGCCGGACGCGATCAGCGGCAGGTACGCCCAGGCCGCGAAGCCGTCGCGCACCGCCTGCCGTACCGGGTACAGCCGCTCCAGCTGCTGCCGGGACTCGAAGAAGGCGGGGGCTCCGGTGGACAGCACCCGCGTGCTCGGGGTCGGCGCCCCGAGCGGCGTGCCGTGGAACTCCTCGACGGCCCGTTCGGGGTATCCGCGGTGGCCGAGCACGTGCAGCCGCCCCGACTGGGAGCCGAGGATCATCAGGGCCCGGCTGCCGACGGCCGGCACGATCTCGTCGGCGACCAGCCGCACCACGTCCTGCACGCCCACGGCCTCGGTCAGTGCCCCGGCCAGCCCCAGCACCCGCGAGATGGTCACCAGGCCGGCCGGCGACTGCGTTCCTTCCGGGTGCGGTGCCGTCCGTCCCAGCTCGGCGACCGCGCGGGCCCGGCTGATCCGCAGGCTCAGCCCGGTGGTGCTCGGGTACATCCGGAAGGACAGCCACTCACCGGGCGGGCGCAGCGCGACGAAGGACGTGACGTGCTGGCTGAGCAGGGCGGCCCGGTAGCGGTCCTCGTACATCGGGTCGTTCAGCCACGGCACGGCCGTCCACAGCCGGGTGCCCAGCAGTTCGGTGACGGGCAGTCCGAGCAGTCCGGCCGCGGCCGGGTTGGCGAACGAGACCCGGCCGTGCAGGTCGAGCGAGGCCAGCCCGTACGGCAGCCGGGCCGTCATGCGGGCCGCCTCGACCGAGCCGAACGTGCCGGTGACGCCCCCGGCCGGCGGCGCGGCGAGCAGATCGGGCTCCGGGAGCACCGGGCGGCGTTCGGCCGCGGCCCGCTCCAGGCGTACCGCCAGCCGGTCGCAGGCCGCGGCCAGGTGCTCGCGTTCCCAGTCGGACAGCACCGGCGGGTGGGCGTCCGGCCAGGTCACGAAGACGGCCCCGTACACGGTGGCCCCGGTGGCCACCGGCAGCGCGGCCAGCGCGAAGGGGTAGGGCAGCACGACGGCGATGCGCGGATAGCGGCGGGCCATCTCCTCCTCGCCGCTTACCCAGATCAGCCGCCGTTCCCGTACGGCCTGGGCGACCGGGATGGGGGCGCTCAGCCCGACCCGCTCCCAGGGCGCGGCGAACGCCCGGGGCATGCCCGCCATCACCGCCATCTCCAGGACCGGCTGGTCCGGCGCCAGCAGGTACACCGCTCCCGAGTGCGCGTGGACCTCGTCCAGCATGGCGGCGAGCGCCAGGGACAGCAGCGGGCGGCCGGCGGGCCCGGGGGCGGTCGCCGGGGGCTGTCCGGACCTCGGCCGCTCCGACACGCCGACCACCTCCTCGCAGGGCCGCGTCACCGGTTTCCGGGACCAGGACTCGCCCGTCGCGGCCCTCCCCGCACGGTGAGCGGCGGGGCGGCTCGAGCGGGGAGCGCGGTGGCGGCGGGCTCGTACGGGTGCCCCGGGCGGGCGCCCCGTGTACCCCGTCCGGCGCTGCCCATGCCGGGGCGGACGGGGCGTGTTGCGGTGGACGGCCGCCGCGTGTGCGCCCCCGCGCCTCCCCTTGGCCAATTCTCCGCGCCACTGGGCCGTACACGCCCCCAAGAATGGGGCACGCGCACACCACCATCACAGAACCGCGCGAGGACCGGCACGGAACCGGCACGCGGGACGAACCGAGGGGGCGGCAGTGATCCGGATACTTCTGGTGCACGACGCGTGTCTGGTGCGATCGGTCATGGCGGAGTGGCTGCGCCGGGAGCCCGACCTGGGGGTGCACGACACGCCGTGGCGCGGTGCGCCGGGGCAGGTGCGCAGAGTACGGCCGGACGTGTGCGCCGTCGACCTCGACCACCCGAGGGCGCGCAAGCAGGTCCCGCTGGACGAGCTGTGTCCGCGGGAGCCGGGCCGGCGGGCCCCCCGCCTGCTGGTGCTGGCAACGGCGGACCGGCCGGGGCTGTTACGCCAGGCCATCGAGGCCGGGGTGCTCGGGTACGTCGACAAGAAGGGATCGCCGGAGCGTCTGGTGCGCGGCATACGCCGGGTCGCCGAGGGGGAACGTTTCGTCGACGAGTCCCTGGGCCTCGGTTTCCTCAAGGCCGCCGAGATGCCGCTGACCCGGCGCGAACTGAGCGTGCTGTCACTGGCCGCCGAGGGCGCCTCCGTCGCCGAGATCGCCGGAAGCCTGCACCTGTCCCACGGAACCGTGCGCAACTACATGGCGGCCATCACCCGCAAGACCGGGGCCCGCAACCGGATCGACGCCATCCGCATCTCCCAGGGGGAGGGCTGGCTGTGAACCGGGCGGTGCCCAGCCGCCGAAGAGTTCCCGGTAGAGCCCGCAGGTCCGCAGCAGTTCCTCGTGCGTCCCGTAGGCGGTGTCCCGGCCGTCCATGACCAGGACGCGGTCGGCCCGGCGGGCGGAAGTGAGCCGGTGCGCCACCACCACCAGCGTTCCGCCGGGCCGGGCGGCGAAGGCGCGCTCCGCGCGGGCCTCGGCGTCCGGGTCCAGGTGGCAGGTCGCCTCGTCGAGCAGGGCGAGCGGGGCGTGCGACAGGTACGCCCGGGTCAGCGCGATCAGCTGGCGCTCGCCCGCCGACAGCGCCGCCGGGTCCACCGGTGCGCCGGGGCCGCCGAGGCGGTGCAGCAGCGGTGCGAGTCCGACCGCCTCCGCCGCGGCGAGCAGTTCGTGCGGCGGCACCGGGTCGGGGCGCAGATGGGTGAGGTTCTCGCCGAGGGTCCCGGTGTGGACGTACGCCTCCTGCGGGATCAGGACGCGGCGCGCGGCCGCACCGGGCCCCGGAACCGGCAGCCCGCACACCGTGATCTGCCCGGCCGCCGGTTCCAGCAGCCCCGCCACCAGCGCGGTGAGCGTCGACTTGCCGATCCCGCTCGGCCCGACGACGGCCAGGTGGCCGCCGTGCGGCACGACGAGGTCGAGATCCCGGACCACGGGTTCGCTGTGTGGCCCGTAGGCGAAGGTGACGCCGGACAGGGCGAGGGCGGGGGCCGCGCCGGGAGGGGGAGGGGGAGAGGGGGCGGGAGGGGGAGAGGGTGTGGGCCGGGGGGCGGGTGTGGACGGAGAACGGGGCGCGGGCCGGGGGGCGGGCGCGGGGGCCCGGCCGGTCCGGGCGTCCTCGTCACCGGCCGGGGCGAGGCGGCGCAGCACCACCGTCAGGCGGGCGCCGCCGGCCCCCAGGCCGTGGATCAGGTTCTGCAGCGCCGGCAGGAGCGACTGGGTGACATAGGCGAGGGCGCCCACCAGCGCGCCGGGCGACACGTCGTGGTCCAGCAGCCACGGCGCGGCGACCAGCAGGAGGACGACCGGCGCGTGACCGCCCACGGCGAGGGCCGCCACCCGCAGGACACCCCAGCGGGCCAGCGCGCCCGCGGCCCGCCGCTCGGCCTCCACGCACCGCGCGACACCGGCCGCGACCCGGGCCTCGGCGCCGAAGGCCGTCACGTCCCGCAGGCCCGGGCCCACCCGGCCCAGCCCCTCCGCGAGGGCCTCGTCCGCGGCCAGGTACGCCTCCTGGCGCCGGGCCAGCGGTCGCAGCGTCAGCGCGAACAGGGTGATCGCGGCGGCCAGCGGCGCGACGACCACGAGCGCGAGCGGCGGCGCCAGCGAGAACAGGCCGATCAGAGCGCCGGCCGCGGCGACCACGAACGATCGGGAGACCAGCACCAGCCCGGCGAAGGTGTCGCGGGCGATCTCCACCTGCTGGGTGAGCCGGGAGAGCGCGCCGTCGTCCGCCTCCCGCACCCCGCGCGCCACGACCCGCTCCACGAGCCGGTCCCGCAGCGGCTCGACCAGCGCGGCGACCGAGCGGTACACCCGCCCGGTCCCGACCGCGCCCAGAAGGACTCCGGCCCCGGCGACGCCCAGCCAGGCCAGCCCGGCCGCGGCGCGTCCCGCCAGGAACCCCGAGTCCAGGGACCGTGCCAGGGCGTAACCGAGCAGGAACGTCTGCCCCGTCTCCAGCACGGACCACCCGCCCAGCCGCACCAGGACCCGCCACCGGGCGCGCAGGAACCTCAGCCCCCGCCACCCCGCTCCGGGCGCCGCGCCCCCCGGCTGTCCTGTGTCGGGTGGTGGGTCTGCTTGCTGTCCGGCCCCGGGTGTCGCGCCCCGCGGCCGTCCTGCGTCCGGCGCCGCGTCCCCCCGCCGTCCCGCACCGGGTGCCGACCACCGCCGCCGGGGCCGCGCGGCCGCGTCTCCGTCCGCCGACCCCCCGGCTTCCGCCCCGTCCGCCCCCGCACCCCGCGTCCCGGTGCCGTGTCCGACGGCCGCCGCACTCTCCGCGTGCCCCTCCGCAGGCCCCTGCGCGGCGGGGCCGGGCGCGGCCGGTGGCCGTCCCTGGTCCCCGGCCGGGCCCGCGGACCGCCGCTCCTCACCGGGCCCGTAGGTCCCGTTCCCGCTCGCCGCCGTGCGGCGCCGGTCCTCCTCGCTCACGGCCGTGCCTCCCGCGCCGGACGGCCCGGATCCCCGGCCGGGCGCACGGCACCCGCACCCGGACCGGGGTGTTCTCCCGCCACGGTGCCGTCCCCGCGGCCTTCGCCCGAAGCGGCCCCGCCCCCGCGGCGGTCTCCGCCGTCCTCCCCGAACACCTGGCGGTATCCCGCCTGCCGCCACAGCGCGGCATGGGTGCCGACCGCCCGTACGCGGCCGCCGTCCAGCCACGCGACCGTGTCGGCGCGGGCCGCGGTCGCCGCGCGGTGGGCCACGACGACGCGGGTGGTGCGGGCGCCGCCCTGGGCGAGGGCGTGGGTGATCCGGTGTTCCGTGACGGTGTCCAGGCTGGAGAGGGCGTCGTCGAGGACGAGCAGCCGGCCGCCGTGGGCGAACGCGCGCGCGAGCCCGAGCCGCTGGGACTCGCCGCCCGAGCGGGGCGCGGCGGCCAGCGGGGTCGCGTACCCGTCGGGCAGCCGGCGCACGAAGTCGTCGGCGCGGGCCGTGCGGGCCGCCTCCCGGACGCGGCCGGGGGAGGGCGCGGCCGGGCCGAGGCCGATGGCGTCCTCGACGGTCGCCCCGATCAGGACGGGCCGCTCGAAGGCGTGACCGATCGCACCGCGCAGTGCGTCGTGGGTCAGTTCGCGCAGCGGCACCCCGTCCAGCAGCACCTCCCCGGAGTCGGGGTCGCACAGGCGTCCGGCGACGGCCGCGAGCAGGGACTTGCCGGAGCCGGAGCGGCCGACCACGGCCAGGGTCGTGCCGCCGGGCACGGTGAGGTCGACACCGTGCAGCACCGTACGGCCACCGCGCCGCGCGGTGACACCGCGCAGTTCCAGGCGCCCCGGTCCCGGCGGCAGCCGCCGGCCGCCGTGGGCCGGCGCCGGCTCGGCCAGGACCTCGGCGAGGCGTCCGGCCGCCGCGCGCGCCCGGACCAGGGCGGAGAGCTGCCCGACCAGCGCGCCGACCCCGCCGGCGAGGACCGCGTAGCGGGAGGCGGCCAGCACGTCGCCGACGGTCAGCCGGTGCCGGGCGAGCAGCACCCCGGCGACGGCGACGACCACCAGGTGCAGCAGCGGGGCCACGGCGACGGCCCGGGCGGCCGCCCGGGCCTGCGCGCGCCACATTTGGTGTCCCGACCGGGACAGTTCGGGCAGCGGGCGCAGGATCCGTGCCGTCTCCCGGTCCGCCGTACCGGCCGCCCGGATCGTGCGGGCCCCGCCGACGGCCTCCGCGAGCGCGGCGGCGATCCGCCCCTGCGTCTCCTGGTAGCGGGCGACGCACTGGGAGGCGTCCCGGGCGAACGCCCGCAGCAGCAGCACGAGCAGCGGCGCCCCGGCCAGGAAGGCGACCGCGAGCCACACGTCGAGCAGCCCCAGCGCCACGACCGCGCCGGCGGGCCCGGCCACCGCCGCGACGGCCGCGGCCACCGCGGCGGGCGCGCTGCCCGCCTGGGCGGCGCTGCCCACCAGCCGGGCGACGAGTTCCCCCGGCCCGAACCGGGCCGTGGCACGCGGGCCCAGAGCCAGGACGTGCCCGGTCAGCCGCAGCCGCAGCCATGCGGTGGCACGGGCGCCGGTGGTGGTGTCGAGCACGGTCTCGGCCATGTCCAGGGCGGTGAGCAGGGCGAGCAGTCCGACCGAGTACCCGACCCAGCGGCCGGCCGGCGCCCGGTTCAGCAGCAGGTCGAGGGTGCGGCCCAGCACGGCGGGCAGCAGCAGCCCGGCCCCGGTCGCCGCCGTGCTCACCAGGCACAGGGCGGCGCAGCGCACCGCGCCGTGCCGCACGGTGGCGCGCAGGAGCGAGGGGGCGGTCACCGGCGGGGTGCCGCGGGCCTGGTCGAAGAGGGTCGTCATACGGCTGCCGCCTCGCATCCTGTGCCGTGGTCTCGCGTCCGCGCGCGGAACGGGCCCCGGGCGGCCGCTCCCCGCAAGGGGAGGCGGCCGCCCGGAGCCGTGGGACGGACGGTGCGGGTCAGAGGCAGAGCAGGACGCTCACCGCGCTGACACACGACAGCAGGCTGGCCGTGCTGGCGCCGCCGCCACCGCCGTTGTTCTCGTCGGACTCCATCGTCTGCAGGTCGAGCAGTGCCATGCCGTGTCCTTTCGGTCGGCCCCGGACGGTGCCGGGACTCCGGTCGGTTCCCACGTCGGGGACGGGGGTGGTGTCACGACTCCGCGGGTCGCGGAGCCGCGTCTGGGTGGGCCGCCGGGGCGGCGGCGGGGGGCGGCAGGAAGGGCAGCGCCGCGCCGGTCGCGCCGTCCAGCGCCGCCGCGAGGGCGAGCAGGCAGCCGGCCGTACCGGTGGCGAGATCCATGGACAGCCGCATCATCTGGTGGCCGGGGAAGGCGAGCTGGCCCTCGTACGCCATCGCGTACCAGCCGAGCGCGCCGACCTGGCCGGCCAGCTTCTGCGGGGTCGCCCCGGGGGCCGTGCTGCGGCTGAGGTGCAGGATCATTCCGGCGCGGCCCTGGAAGAGGCCCGGCTGGGCGTAGAAGCGGGAGGTGGCGGCGGTGAGGACGGCGTCGCGGGCCCGGGCGAACTCCTCGTCGGGCGCGTGGGCGAGGTAGTCGTCCAGGACCATGCCGATCCCCGCGCTGCCGTCGCCCAGGTAGGGCAGGGTCCGCCAGCCCTCGTCGACCTCCAGGCCGCCGCCGCTCGGCTGGACGACGCACTGCTCCAGGTCGCGGCGGAGCGCGACGGCGGCCGCGTCCAGCAGCGCGCGTTCGCCGGTCCACTCGTACTGCCGCAGCAGGAACAGCGCCACTCCGCTCGCGCCGCGCAGCAGCCCGGCCCGCCTGCGGGGGCTGTCGGGGAGGGGTTCGGCGAGCCGCGCGGTGAGCAGGTGCGCCGCCTCGGCTGCCCGCTCGCCCAGCTCGCTCTCGCCCGTCGCGCGGGCCAGCGACCCGAGGACCAGACCCAGCCCGGCGAGCCCGCCGCGCAGGTCGGAGGAGAGTTTCTGCCAGCGCTCCTTCAGGACGCCGTCGATCAGGTCCAGGGCGCGCTGCCGGTGACCGAGCAGGTCGAGCACGTGGGCCACGCCCGCGAGACCGTCGTACAGGCCGAACGGGGTGCCCGGCGGCGCGGCCGCGGTACGCGCCAGCAGCCAGCGTTCGCCTTCCTCGTAACGCCCGGCCCCCGAGGCCCGCAGCGCGTACAGGACACCGGCCGCGCCGTGCGCGAGGCCGAGGCCGCCGCCGTCGGTGAACTGCGCGATGTCGCCGGGGAAGAGCCGGTCGGCGCGGTCCGGCGTCGCCGACGCCAGCAGGGCCTTGGCCATCGAGTCCCGGCTCGCGGGCCAGTCGGCCGGGTCCGGGAAGGAGGGGCCGCCGCGCCCGGTGAAGAGGACGCCGTCCCCCTGCCCGGGCGTGCCGCCGCGCGGGTCGGCGCCGTCGCGGGTGATCTCCGCGACCGCCTCGTCGAGGAACTCCCGCGGAACGTCGGGGAACTGCTCGGCGATCACCTCGGCCAGGTGTGCCGCCTTGCCCCGGTCGATCACGAAGAGCGTGGTCACCGGCAGGAACAGGGCGAGCCGCAGGCAGGCCAGGGCGTAGCGGTCCACGTCGGGGCCGGTGCGGTCGGGCGGCGCGAAGAAGCCCGGGTGGGCGACGACCTGCCGGCCGCCCTCCTCGGCCGGCGCGGCCGCCTCGAAGTCCAGCAGCTGCACCGACTCGTCGTCCGGTCCGACGACGATGTTGAACACGTGCAGGTCGTTGAAGACGATCCCGCGGGCGTGCACCGCGGCCACCGCCCGCTCCACCGCCCGGTGCACGCGCAGCGCCCACGCCGTGTACGCGGCGACGGCCCGCGGGTCGGGGTCCGGGGTGAGCAGCGGGTGGCGGTCGCCGAAGTAGGAGTTGAGCGGCCGTCCCTCGACGAAGTCCATGACGAGGAAGCGGTGGTCGCCGAGGGTGAACCAGTCCCGCACCTCCGGCACGACCCCCGTCCCGGAGAGCCGTTCCAGGGCCGCCTTCTCGCGTTCCAGGCGGGTGACCGCGTCGGCGCCGTCCGCGGCCAGCCCCGCGTGCGGCCGGCCCTCCTTGAGCACCACCCGCCGGCCGTCGCGCGTGTCGGTGCCCGCGTAGACACCGCCGCCGTTGGAGAAGTGCAGCGCCTTCTCGATGCGGTACGGCAGCTCGCCGACCGTGGTGGTGTTGCGCGCCGCCAGGTGCGGCTCCAGGAACGAGGGCAGCGTCACCCAGTCGGGCACCTGGAAGGACGGTGCCCGCCGGTCCGGCACCAGGCGTCCCTCGCCGTCGCGCACCGCCGGCACCAGCGAGCCGCGCTCGTCGACGACGAAGGCCCGCGCGAACGCGCCGTAGCGGACGTACAGCGGGCCCTTTCCCCAGCGCAGATCGGTCAGGATGTACGGCCCCTCGAAGCCCTCCAGCAGCCCGCCCAGCTCGCGCAGCACCTGGTGCAGCTGCTCCTCGCCGTCGGGGTAGACGGTGACGAACTTGCCGCTGGTGTCGCGGGCGGCGTACTTCGTGTTCCGCAGGTGCAGCAGGTGCGGGCCGGGAACGAACTTGAAGGGGATCCGGCGCGGTACGCAGTAGTCCCAGACGATCGCGGCGATCTCGTCCGCGTTGTCCCGGGTGGCCGAGGCGTGGATCTTCCAGCCCTGGGCCGGGCCCGCGGCCGCGGCGCCGTCCGCGCCGAGCGGGGTCAGCGTCAGCCAGTCGCCGGTGCGGGTCGCGTCCCACCCCTGCGGCACGGCGCGCCGGGCCGTCGCGTACAGCTGCGCGGCGGACCGCCCGCCCTCGGACAGCCGGTCGGGTGTCTCGTAGAAGTGCGGATCGGCGAGCGCGTACACCTCGTAGCGCTGGTCCATGTCCGTCCCCCCTCCCTGGTCGGCACCGAGCCTTCCAGCCGGGCGGGGGCCGCCGACAGTCACGTCTGTCACGAGACCACCGTGCGGAACGCACGCGTCAACAACCGTTCGAAGAGATCGCCCCGACCTGTTCGAAAGATCCGGAGCAGCCGCCCGGACCGCCGTGTTCGCACGGATGCCGGGCGGCCGGCCGCGGGGGCGCGAAACCGTCCCGGGCGCGCGAACCGTCACAGGGGCTGCGCGAACGGCTCATACGCGCTGTAATGGCCAACGTGGTCAGTGAGGGCGCTACGGCACGCAGATCGAGGACGCTGCAGGCCGAACTCGCCCTGAGCACGCTCACCGAGGACCCCGCCGCGCCCGACCGGCCGCGCCGCGTCCTGGAACAGGCCCTCGTCTTCACCTCGGCCGCGTTCGCCGGTGTCTACGTCCCCGGCGGCCCCTCGGGCGAGGCGCTCTGCCTGGCGGAGTCGGCCGGCGTGCCGCGCACGCTGTACGGACTGCGCGACACCTACCCCCTGGCCGGGAGCTCGCCGCCGGCCGAGGCCTGCCGCACCGGGCGGGCCGTGTGGCTGGGCCCCGACGAGGTGGCGGACCACGCCGACTCCCGCCGGATGCCCGCCGGTGACGTGTCCCTGGCGGCGCTGCCGATCGGCGGTGCCCGGGGCGGCTGCCTGCTCGCCGTCACCGACGCCCCCGGCGGCTTCGACAGCGAGGACCGGACCTGCCTGGAACTGGTCGCCGAGGCCTCGGCGTGTCCGGTGGCCGCCGCCTCGGCACCCGGCGGGGAACTGCCGCCGGGCGCCTTCGCGCTCGCCATGGACAGCGGGCGCGTCGAGGCCGGCGACGACGTCCTCGCCCTGTTCGGCATCGACCGGGCCGGCTTCGACGGCAAGGTGGAGACCCTGCTCGCGCTGACCGTGCCCGAGGACCTGCCGTCCCTGATGTCCGTGGTCGAGGCGGACCACATGTCCATCGGCGAGCGCGAACTGGAGTTCCGCGTCCTGCGGCCGGCCGGGCCGCCCGGCTGGCTGCGGCTGCGCGGACGCCTGCTGCCCGGCGGGGACGGCCGCCCGGCGCGCCTGGTCGGCACCGTCGCGGAGGCCTCCGCCCTGCGCCCGGGCGTCACCGACGTCGCCCGCGTCCAGCGGCTCGCCTCCGCCCTCGCGACCGCGGGCACCGTCCGGGACGTCAGCCACGCCGTGGTCGCCGCGCTGCGCGCCCCCCTGCGCGCGGACCGGATCGCCCTGGCCGAACTGGAGAACGACCGGCTCGTCGTCACCGTGCTCGACCCGCCCGAGCCGGAGTCCTGGCCCGAACTGTGGCGCCGGGAGTGGCGCACCGAGTGGCCGGACGCGCCGGTACGGGCCATGCCCACCCTGGCCGCCGCCCTGCGCGAGGGCCGGGCCCGGATCTGGCCCGCCGGCACCCGACTGGAACCCGCGCTCGCCGAGGTCGGCCCCGGCGGTCTCGCGGTGCTGCCGCTGTCCGCCGCCGGCCGCACGGCGGGCGCCTGCCTGATCGGCTGGGACAGCCCCCACGACTTCGGACCGGACGAGCGCGCCCTGCTCACCGCCTCGGCCGGACTGGCCGGGCAGGCACTCATGCGCGCCCACGCCTTCGACGCCGAACACGAACTCGTCGGCATGCTCCAGCGCACCCTGCTGCCCCGCAGGCTGCCCCGGCTCCCCGGCGCCGAGGCCGTCGCCCGCTACCTGCCCGCCACCGCGGGACTGGAGGTCGGCGGCGACTGGTACGACGTGATCCCGCTGCCCGACAACCACGTGGCCCTCGTGATCGGCGACGTCCAGGGGCACAGCACCGGCGCGGCCACCCTCATGGGGCAGATGCGCACCGCGCTGCGCGCCTACGCCGCCGAGGGCCACCCCCCGGACGTCGTCGTCTCCCACGCCAACCGGCTGCTGCTCGACATGGAGACCGACCTGTTCGCCACCTGCGCCTACGTCGACCTGGACCTGGAGGCCGGCACCGCCTGGTGCGTACGCGCCGGGCACCTGCCGCCGGTGCTGCGCCACCCGGACGGCGCAGCGGAGATCACCGAGGTGGAAGGCGGCCCCCCGCTGGGTGTGCTGTCCCAGGCCGACTTCCCGATGACCCCGCTGCGGCTGCGGCCGGGGACCGTGCTCGCCCTGACCACCGACGGACTCGTGGAGTCGCCCGACGCCGACATCGACACCGGCATGGACGGGCTCGCCCGCCGCCTCGCCGCCGTCGATCCCGGCCGTCTCGGCCCGGTCGCCGACGCGCTCCTGACCGGCGCCCGCCGCGACGACGACATCGCCCTGCTCCTGGTGCGCTACGACGGCCTGGCGGTACGCCCGCTGAGGGAGAGCTGGACGGTGCGGCGGGTGCCCGAGGCGGTCCGGCACGCCCGCCGCTTCACCCGGCGCACCCTGCGCTCCTGGGGCGTCGGCGAGGACGCCGACGCCGCCCTCCTGGTCGTCTCCGAACTGGTCACCAACGCGCTCGTACACACGGAAGGCCCGGTGCGCCTGGACCTGACCCTCGTCCACCACCGGCTGCGCATCGCCGTCGCCGACGCCTCGCCCCGTACGCCGGTCAAGCCGACGAACATCGGGTGGGAGGCCACCGGCGGACGCGGGATCCTCCTCGTCGAGGCCGTCTCGACGGCCTGGGGGGCGCTGCCCGTCAGCGGCGGCAAGCAGGTCTGGAGCGAACTGCTCCTGGGGCGGTGAGCGCACCCTCCGCCCGCCGACCCGCCACACGGGTGCGCCGCGCCGCCGGCACGGCAGGTCTGAGCCGCGCGCCCGGCCGCCGTGCTTAGGGTCCTGGGCTGTGTCACACACCTTCGAAGAGCTCGTGGCGAAGCAGCGCGCCGCCGACGAGGCGCACACCCGGGTCGAACAGCTCCGGGCGGCCTACGGGCCGCCCGCGCAGGAGCGGTGGACCGGGATGCAGAGCGAGACGTACGAGACGGCCCTGCGCGCCTGGCGCGACCTGGCCCGGGACCTGCAGACCGCCCTGAACGAGTACGCGAACCACGAGGCCAGGCCCCGCGCCGAGATCGAGGCCGAGGTGGAACGGGCGGCCCGCCCGGCGGGGCAGGAAGGCCCCTGAGCGCCGCCGCGCCGGGGCCGGGCGGCGACCCCCCGGCACCCGTGACGGCGCCGGGGACGGCCGCGACGGCGCCGGGCCGGCCGTGCGGGGCGGGACGCGGGACCGGTGACGTATTCGCCGGTGGTGCGGGTACCCGCGCGCCATGGACACCTCCCGTTACGAAGCAGCCTCCGGTGCCGGATCGGTCTTCGGGATCGTCGTCATCGTCGTGGGCGCCCTCGTCATCGTCGGCGCGCTGATCTGGGCCGTCCGGCTCGGCATCCGGGTCAAGCAGCGCGAGCCGAGGACCCCGCGGGGCGGTGAGCACCCGACGCTCCCGGACTCCGGGCCGGTCCACGAGACCAGCCAGCGACGCGAGCCCGACGAGGTGCCGCGCGCCGAGGAGACCGGCCGCCGCCTCACCCCGCACGAACTCGGCTCGTCCGGCAGCCGGCGCAGCGAGGACCAGTCCCGTCCGCGCTGGGACCCCGGTTCCGGCGGCTCCTTCGGCAGCGGCGGCTCCGGCGGCAGATGACCGCCCCGGGCCCCGGCCGGCGGTTTGCGTCCGGGCCGCGCGGGGACCCGGTCCGCCAGGAACGAGAAGGCCGCACCGGACACCGCGGCCGGCGACCGGGGAACCGCGGCCCGGTGCGCCACCACCCCACCGACGCAGAAGGAAGATGAGGACCCGTGCTCGCGCACACCATGGAGAAACCGGCCGTCCAGCCCGCCGAGTCGGGCTGGGCCAGGGCCCGACGGCTCAGGGACAGGCACGTGCGCACGTGTCTCCCGGCGGTCGAGGACCGCGGCGGAACGCAGCGGGAGCGCGGGCGCGGCGACGGCGGCGAAGGGAACATCGTCCGGGGCGAGGACTGACCGGCCGCCGTCCGGCCCGAAGAGTTTCGGGGAGAGCCCGTACCGGCCGGTGGGGGTGCCCGGCGTGAGCCGGTCCGGTGCGCGC